>SIAG01000190.1 GCA_009691925.1 Planctomycetaceae bacterium | reverse complement strand
AACGGGCGCGACTTCCGGCTCACCGACGTCTCAGGCGATGTCATCCGCGGGATCGTGGCCTGAGTGGCTCCTGCTCGCCACGATCGTCCGACGGCTCCCTGGCGAACAAGATGGCGGGGGAGGTCGGCGACCCGGTCGCAGCCGATCTGCTCCATCACCTGGAGAAGCTGCCGGGAAAGGATCTCCGCGGCGTGATCCCCCCCACGGTCGCCGAGGGCCGCCGCGGCATACATGAACGCCCGGCCGAGAAATGTGAACCGAGCACCGCTGGCCAGGGCCCGGGCGATGTCGGGCCCGGAGCGGATCCCACTGTCGATCATCACGGTCGTCCGTCGCCCCACCGCCTCGACGATCGGCCCCAGCGCCCGGATCGACGACAGTCCGGCGTCGAGCTGCCGGCCGCCATGATTGGAGACAATGATCCCGTCGAGCCCGCGTGCCACCGCGATCTCGGCATCCTCTACCGTCGCCACCCCCTTGAGCACCATCTTCCCCTTCCAGCGGTCGCGGAGCCGGGCGAGGTCGTCGCCGGTGAGCCGGCCGGTGAATGTCCGATCCATGAAGTCGGCGAGCTGGCGGAGATCCATGTTCGCCGGCATGTAGGGGGTGAGGGATGCGAGCGTCGGCTTGCCGCGCAAAAGCATCGTCATTCCCCAGGCGGGGCGGAGGATCATCTGGAGGATCGTCCGCGGCGTTAGCCGCGGCGGCACGGCGAACTGATTGCGGATGTCGTGGGGGCGGTAGCCGAAGGTGGGAACATCGGCGAGGACGACGAGCACCTCGCACCCCGCCCGCTCCGCGCGGGCGAGGAGATCCTCCCGGATGGCCGGATCGATCGGATTGTAGAGCTGAAACCAAAACGCCCCCGCCGTGATCTGGCCGATCGTCTCCAGGCTCGCCGTCGTGCAGGTGCTGAGGATGAAGGGGAGCCGCCGGGCCGTGGCCGCCCGGGCGAGGGCCTCGCAGGCCCCGGGCCAGATCAGCCCCTGGAGCCCCACCGGACAGACGCCCAGCGGCGCTGCCCACGAGCGCCCAAACAGCTCGGTCTCGAGCGACACCGGTCCATGCTCGGCGAGATAAAAAGGATGGAGCTTGACGTCGCGAAGATCGGCGGTGTTGCTCGCCAGGTTGACGTTGTCGTGGCAGCCGCCGTCGAGGAAGTCGAATACGAAGCCGGGGATCCGAGCCCGGGCGGCCTGCCGCAGATCGTCGACGGCGGGATAACGGTGATCGAACGGGAGGGCCATGCGTTCGGGGAATCTCGCCGGGTCAGGATGAAGATCAGGGTCAGGGTCAGGGCTGGGTGACAGTGATGAGCACAGGGGCACTGGCGAAGGTGTGCTTCATGACGAAATTGATCGTTGCATGGACCGTCACGGGGACGAGCTGCCGCTCCACCGGCGGGGCATCGGCCGCCGCCGTGAGCGTGATGTGCCCGAGCGATTCACCCGCCGTCAGCAGGGTCTTACTCCTGGCGCCGTCGACCTTCACCCCCTTGGGGAGCGGATTGCCGTAAGGGGTTTCGAGGTGCTGGAGCATCATGTCGAGGGTGATGTTGCCTTTGTAGTCCGGGGCCCGCTCGACAGTGATGTCGAGCCGCTGCGAGTCCCCGGGCTTGAGCACCACCGCGGTGCTGCTGACGGTGATCCCGCGGACGTCCATCGGCTTGGCCACCGAGACGGTATGGAGATCGACCGGGTAATGGCCGCGCCCGCCGCCGGGCATGTAGATCTCCTGGAGCGGATCGGCGCGGCTCTGGATCACACCGGTCGATCCGTCCGCCGCCGTCACCGTCGCCTGCCCCGTGATCGTGACATTGCCCCATCCGGCGGGGGCATCGGGGGCGGCCTGGAGCCAGAGGCAGCCGTCATTGCCGGTGGCCAGGATCCGGCCGGCGACGGCCGTCACCCCAGCGGGGAGGCCATCGATCGTCAAGTCGATGTCGCCGGTGAACCCGCCGCGCCGCAGGGCACGGACGTAGATCGGGGCGGCCAGACCGGGGGCGAGGAGGGTCTTGTCGGTGTCGACTTCGAGGACGAAGGTGGGAGAAGAGGGCCCGATCCGTAGGGCGTAGGGGAACCCCGCGCCGCCGCGGCCATGGAGGTCGCGGATCTCGACGAGGTAGGTGCCGTCGGCCGGGGCGGCAAAGCGTTCGACGTATGGGTCGGCGGAGAGGACGCGCTGGTAGGTGGCATCGTCGGCCTCGGCGAGGAGCCCGCCGTCGGCCTTCAGCACCCGCAGCTTGGCATCGAGATTCGAGCCCAGCCGGCGGGCGTGAACCTCGAAAGCAAACGCCTCCCCCGCCTTGGCCGTGAAGGTGAAGCGATCGGCCTGCCCGGGGCTGTCGATGTCGCCGCAGATCACCGCCGGGCCAGCAATCGCCGTCGCTCCGGCCGGCGCGTCTGGTCCGTCGGCAGCCTGCGGCAGCGGCAACGCCGCCACCGGCTCGATGGTGATCGGATCGGTGGTGACGAGGATCCCGATCCCCCCGAGCGGCCGCCCCTCAAACACCGCCGCGACCCGTCGGACGCCGGCCGGCGCGTCGGCGGGTATGGTGAAGGGCACCGGGCCGGGGAGCGGCAGCCCGGCCGTGAACAGCCGCGTGGCGACCGTCGCTCCGGGCGCCATCGCAAGCGGATGGACCGCCGTCACAAACGGCCGCCCCGAAGCCTCGATTGCATAGGTCCAGTCGGCATTCCCCTGGTAGCGGACATCGCGGACCTCGAGGAGATACTCCCCCGGTTCAAGCGCCGCGACGGCGAGGAGCGGGTCGCCAGCGAGGGCGTTGTCGCTGGCGGCGATCGTCTGGCCGGCGAGGCTCCGCAGCGTGAGGAGCGGGTCGACCCGGCTTTGCATGTCGTGGAGCCGGTTTTGCAGGCGCTGCGACACGAGGTGGAAAACCCACGGCCCGGCGGCCTCGACGCGGATCCTCCAGAAATCGACATCCTCCCCCTTCTCGAGGGCCCCGCAGAGTGTCGCTGGAAGGGTGACGGCCTGGGCCTTCTCGGCGGTGTCGTTGTCCGGCTGCTCCGCCGTCACCCCTTCGCAGACGACGACGAGCTGGCCGACGGTGCTCGCCCCATGGGGGGTGATGACGCGGACGTCGCGGATCCCGGGGACGGCACTGGCGTCGCAGCGGATCCGCAACCGGGTCGTCGACGCACCAACGTCATTCTTCTCCCGATCCTCCGGCTTCTCGGACTCCGGGGGCACGACCTCGGCGAAAACCCCATCCCCGGTCACGATCACGGCGGAGGCCCCGGCGAGGTTGTAGCGGGCCGAAAGCTCGTGGTCGGTGGTGGCACCGACCACGGCCGCCGTAGGACGGAGGCTCATGAGCATCGGATAGCTGTTGCTCGTCTGGCCGAGGGCCGTCCCGGCGGGGACTGCCAGCCCGAGGAGGAGCGCCCAGCGGCAACGCGACATGATCACCTCACGAACAGAAAGTGCTTGGAGTTGATCAACGCCCAGAGCAGGTCCTGAAGCCCTTCGGCGGGCGACGGGGAGGCAGCGACGATCTCCGCCGCGTCGGCCGCTTCCAGCGGCGACGGCGGCCGGGAGAGGGTCGCGAGGTAGATCTCCTCAACGCAGGCCGGAACGGGCGTGCCGGCCGCGAGGAGCTTCGCCACCCGGCCCGCGCCGTCGGCGACCTTCGTGGCCACGATGTCGCCGTTGAGCGTGTGGAGGGCCTGGGCGAGATTCTCGTCCGGGGTCCGCTCGCACTCGCAGACACTCGCCCGCTTCGGCTTCCCGAACGTGACGAGGAATGGGTTGGTGTTCGCGGCGGCCGCGTCGGGGAGCTCGATCGCCCGGGTGCCGAGGGGGAGGTTGGGGTATTTCGTCCGCACACCGGTGGCCTCGTCGATGGCGTCGAGGAGCGCCTCGGCGCCGAGGCGTTTGACCCGGTAGTGGCTGAAGAACCGCTCGTCGGCGGCGTTGTCGGCGGTCGGCTGCGAATCGAGCTGGTAGAGCCGCGAAGTCATGATCAACCGCATCAGCCGACGAACGTCGAAACCGCTGCCGCGGAGCTCGGCCACGAGGAGATCCATCAGCGCCGGATTCGACGGTGGATTGGTCGAGCGGAGGTCGTCGACCGGCTCGACGAGCCCACGGCCAAGCAGGAAGGCGACGTAGCGGTTGACGATATTGCGGGCGAACGAGGCGTTGTCGGCGGCGGTCAGCCAGCTAGCCAGGGCGATCCGCCGGTCGTCGGCGTGCTCCACCGACTCCCCCCCCAACGGCGTCGGCTTCATGATCGCCCCGGAGCGCGGATGCGACACCTCCCCCGACGGATTGACGACGACGACCGTCTCGCCGCCGAAGATCCCGAACTCGGCGCTGTTCTTCGAGGCGACGCGGGCAAAGTAGGCGGCGAAGCCGTAGTAATCGGATTGCGAGAGCCGTTCGTAGGGATGGTGGTGGCACTTGGCGCATTGCAGCCGGACCCCGAGGAAGAGCTGAGCGGTCGACTCGGCGAGATCGGCGGGATTGTTGGCGATGCGGAAATAGTTGGCCGGGCCGCTGGCGAAGATCGAGCCCTTGGCGGTGATCAGCTCGGTCACGAACCGGTCAAACGGTTTGTTCGTGCGGAAGCTCTCCTGAAGCCAATTGTGGAGGGCCCACATCCCGCTCTCGCCGAGCACGGCCGAGTTGTTGCGGATCAGATCGGCCCACTTCAGGCTCCACCAAGCGGCGTAGCGGTCGACATAGCGGTCGCGGGCCGGATCGCCAGTCAGACCGAGGAGCTCGTCGACAAGCCGCTCCCGTTTGTCCGGCGCGGTCGAGGCGAGGAAAGCGCGGGCCTCGTCGGCCGTCGGCAGGGCGCCGACGGCGTCGAGGTGGGCGCGGCGCAGAAAGGTGGCGTCGTCGCACAGCCCCGAGGGGGTCAGACCGATCTCGGCAAACTTTTCCCCGACCACCGCATCGAGCGGATGGGGGCTTTTCCAGCCGGAGAGATCGGCGGCGGCGGAGAAAGGAACGACAAACGTGGCGATCGTCGCCTCGCCACCGAACCGGGCCATGACCGCCCCCTGGCCCCTGCCGAGCGTCGTCGCCAGTCCGGCTGGCGACACCTTCACGACCCCTTCGTCCACCGCGTCAAACCGGCTCCAGCCGGTGACGTCGCGGCGCCGGCCGTCGGCATAGGTCGCCACCACGCGGATCTGTTGCGTCGCCCCCGGGCCCGCCACGCGTTTCGCCGGCTCAACATCCAGTCCTGTGACCGCCGCGGAGGTGCCAGTCGGGCCCGGGCTGCCGGCGGCGATCCAGGCGGCCAGGAGCGCGTAGTCGGCGGAGTCGACGGCGAGCCGCGGGCCGCCGCCATGCGGAATTGAGTGGCTCGCTTTGGCAAGGAGGAGGCTCCCGGCAGGATTTGTCGGGCAGACGCGGCGCCCGCGCGAGGCGAGCACAATCGAGCTGAAATCGAGCTGGGGATCGAAGGCCATCACCGAGAGGACAAAGCCCCCCTTGCCGTATTGGCTGGCATGGCAGACGCCGGCGTTGCAGCCGGCGCGCGAGAGCACCGGAAGAATGTCAGCTTCGAAGTCGGCCCGTGCCCCCTCCGCGTGCCCCGTCACCACCACCTCGACGGCCGTCGAATCCCCCCCGACCGCCACGGCGATCCGCGTCACGCCGTCGCCCACCGCCGACACCACTCCATCGGCCGACACCCGCGCCACCGCCGGGTCGGCGCTTGAGTAGGCCGCCGCATGAGTCAGGTCGTCGGCCCGCTCGCTGCCAGCGGGATCCTCAGGCCCTCCGCGCACAAGAAGCTGAACGCGCTCGAACCGACCAGCGAGCTCGACCCGACCGGGGAGGACGACCAGCCCGGGGAGGACGACCAGCCCGGGGAGGACGACCAGCCCGGCGGCCGAGGCCAGCCCCGCCGCGCCGCCGGCCGGGCCGAGCGCGGCGAGGAGCAGCACGCCGTGCCGGAAAAACGATCGGAAGCGGTTTCGCCAGTTCAGATCCATTGGCGCACCGGTTCCCCCTCGATGAGCCGGATCGGCCGGCCGTCGGCCGCGGTGACAGTCAGGTCGGTGGGGATGCCGAGCTTGTGGTAGATCGTGGCGACGACGTTTTCCGTGAACGTCTCGTGCGACTTCGGCACGCCCCCCTCGGCATCGGTTTCGCCGAGGACAAGCCCACCGGGAATCCCTGCCCCGGCCATGACGACAAATCCGGCACTCGCCCAATGGTCGCGGCCGATGGCCGGATTGATCTTCGGGGTGCGGCCGAAATCGGTCATCCAGACGACGAGCGTCTTGTCGAGCAGCCCCTGCTGCTCGAGGTCGATCAGGAGCGCCGGGATCGCCTGATCGATCGCCGGCATCCGCCCTTTAAGCCCGTTGAAGCAGTCGGTGTGGTGGTCCCAGCCCGGATCGCTGACGGTCACGAACCGAACCCCAGACTGCACAAGCCGGCGGGCGAGGAGGAGCCGCTGGCCGAAGGAGGTTCGCCCGTAGTCATCGCGCAGCGTTGTCGGTTCGGTGCCGATGTCGAAGGCCCGCTTCGTCTCCGGCGCCGTGATCATCGTGAAGGCGGTCTTGTAGTGCTCGTCGAGGGCATCGTAGGCGGTCGGCTGCCGGTCGGCGGTGCGCTGGAGCCGATCGATGCGGGCGAGGATGGTGCGGCGGCGGTCGATCCGCGTCAAATCCATGTCGAGCGGCGGGGTGATGTCGCGGACGGAAAACTTGTCGGCATTGGCATCGGCATGGATCTCAAACGGGCCGTGCGCCAGCCCCAGGATCCCAGGCATTCCGCCGTTGCTGGAGCGATCGACGTGGGCCCCGAGTTGGATGAAGGGGGGGAGGGCCGACTTGAAGCCGTGCTCGTGGGAGACAACCGAGCCGACACATGGATAGACGAGCGTCGGATTGACGTTCCGCCCCGACATGCACCAGTGGTCGGCCACGCCATGGCCGGCGTTGCGCGGGTTCCAGCTGCGGAGGAGCGAGTAGCGGCCCAGTTCCCGGGCCATCCGCCCGCACAGCTCGGTGAAAAACACCCCCGGCACCGCCGTGGAGATCGTCGACAGCGGCCCGCGAACGCCGTCGGAGGCCTGTGGCTTGGGGTCGAAGGTGTCGTGGTGGCTCGTGCCCCCCTGCGTCCAGATGAAGATGCAGGAGACATCACTGGCGGCATGGCCGGTATTGGCCAGGGCCCGCGTCGACCCGAGGGCTCCGGCAACCGACAGCCCGGCCAGGCCGCCGGCGAGAAATCCGCGCCGATTCGCTCGCGCCCCAGAATCGAGTCTCGCCATCGCACCTCCCCACGGCCCACTCGGCGGCCAAAGAGCCTCCGAAAAGCCGTATAACCCCAGTTCGCCCGGAAAGACTGTAGCTCACCGGGAGGCAGCGGGGCAAGTTCGCCGGCCGCCGCAGGCTTTTGCAAACCTTCTTTTGCAAACCTCGTGCCGGCAACGACTTGGGACAACCGACCGCGGCCTGGAATTGCTCGCCCCGGCGGGAAAGCAGCGGCTTTGTCAGCGGCGCGGGCCGATCTGGCGGAGGTCGTCGAGGTCGCCGCGTAGCTCCCGGCGGAAGGCGATCATCCATCGGCCATTGAAGCCGGGCAGGCTCCACACCCCCCACATCCTTCCCTCGCCGTCATGCTGCCCCTCGTAACGGACCGAATGGCGACCGAGGTAGTCCTTCAGCAGCGACACCCGGCCGTCGTCGCTGATCTCCCCGTCGAGCGTGAAGGGGCCGATGATGTCGGTCCCCTCGCCGGCAACCAGCCGCCCCTCGACGGCCA
>SIAG01000189.1 GCA_009691925.1 Planctomycetaceae bacterium | reverse complement strand
ATCATCAGCGGGATCAGCTTCTCCGGGAACTGGAAGGGGCCGTAGTTGTTCGAGCAGTTGGTGGTCAGTGTCGGCAGGCCGTAGGTGTGGTGGTAGGCGCGGACGAGGTGATCGCTGGCAGCCTTCGACGCCGAGTAGGGGGAGTTGGGGGCGTAGGGGGTCGTTTCGCTGAAATGCCCGGTGGGGCCGAGGGAGCCGTAGACTTCATCGGTCGAGACATGGAGGAAGCGGAACCCGCGTTGCTCCTCGCCGGGGAGCCCCGTCCAGTGGCGGCGGACCTCGTCGAGGAGCCGGAACGTGCCCACGACGTTCGTCGTCACGAAGGCGGCCGGGCCGTCGATCGAACGGTCGACATGGCTCTCGGCGGCGAAGTTGACCACCGCTCGCGGGCGGTGCTGTTGGAGGAGACCGCGGACGAGGGACGGATCGCCGATGTCGCCGACGACGAGGACGTGACGCGGGTTGCCGGCGAGGGGGGCGAGCGAGTCGGGGTTGCCGGCGTAGGTGAGGGCATCGAGGTTGATCACCCCCCCCTGTTCGGCAGCAATCCATTGCCGAACGAACTCTCCGCCGATGAACCCCGCGCCACCCGTCACCATGATCGGTTGCATGTCGTCCCTCGTGCCTCCGTGCCGGACCGCGATCGACCGATGCGTGGGAGGTACCAGAAACCCCTCACCCCAGGCGCTGCCGAAAGAAGTTTACTAGCCGATCGGAGCCGTGCGGGCAAGCGCAGGTTTTCTGCCACCGACCGCGGCTGAATCGCCCTCCGAAGGCCATGGAAACAGCTCTTTGTGATTCGGGGCCGGGTCGCCAAGATCGGGGCTCTTTCCCGGAGGATCGCTCGATGTCGACCCCAGGCCCTGCACAGAAAAAATGTCGCCCGGGCGGTCGTCCGCGCGTCGTCATCGATCTGGAAAAGCTCCGGCACATCAATTGCGGGCTGGGGCGTTTTTCTCTCCACCTCGGCCGCGAGCTCCTGGCCCTCGCCGACGAACGCTTCGAGCCGGTGTTCTTTCTCCCCCGGGGGGCCGAGGCGTGGTTTGCCGACGCCGCGCCGCTGCCGGGCGGCCGGTTCGGGAGGCTCGATGTCGCGCCGTGGAGGAAGGAGGTCGTGCAGCGGTTCTACCGCCCCCTCATTCGCCCGGTGATGGGGCGCCGCGCCTTCGCGGCCTGGCATGTGACGAACCAGATGTCGCGATATTGGCCTCTCGATCCGCGCGTGCCGGTGATCCTCACGATCCATGATCTGAACTTCCTCCACGAGGCCCCGCACGACGAGCAATTCGCCACGGCCGCGCGGAAGCTCGCCGATATCCAGCGGAAGATCGACCGCGCCGCCGTGATCGTCACCGATTCGCTGTTTGTCGCGCAGGACGTCACAAGGCATCTGGTCCTGCATGACAAGCCCGTCCATGTCGTCCCGCTCGGGGTTCCCCTGCCGGTTCCCGCCTCGACGTCCCGGCCCGGTTTCCTCCCCCCCGGTCCGTTCCTGTTTACGGTGGGGAACTGCCTGGCCCACAAGAACTTCCACGTCCTCCTCGATCTCCTCGAGAAGCTCCCGGGGCAGCGCCTCGTGATCGGCGGCAAGAAGGCGACGCCGTACGGGGATTACCTCGAGCGCGAAGTGGCGGCGCGACGGCTCGGCGAACGGGTGGCACTCCCCGGCGAGGTGAGCGACGCCGACCGGCAGTGGCTCTACGAAAACTGCGAGGCCTTCCTCTTCCCGTCGCTCACCGAGGGGTTCGGGTTCCCGGTTCTCGAGGCGATGCTGTGCGGAAAGCCGGTGTTCATGTCGCGGCGGACGAGCCTTCCGGAGATTGCCGGCGACAACGGCTATTTCTTCGATGCCTACGACGGCGCTGCCCTCGCCGCCGCCTACTGGTCGGGGATGGGCCGGTATCACTCCGATCCCGCCGCCGCAGAACGGGCCAGGGAACACGCGCGGAGCTTTTCCTGGCAGCGGATGGCGCGAGGCTATGCCGCCGTCTACGCCAGCTTGCTGACGGGCGGATTGCGACGCGCGGCCTGATGGCACCGGGTGCCGTTCCCGTCGCGCCCCGGGCCGCAGCGGGGGAGTTCCACCGCGGAAGTGGCCTTGGGGTTTGGCGGTGCCCCTGGTACGGTCCCCGCTGACGAGTTCCGGGTTCGGGCGCGTGCCCCAGCCGGATGACCCTCCGACCCAGCCACGGATGGCGAAAGCATGGCGACGACACAAGGAACAGCTTCGATGCAGCGACGCGCGTTGATCACCGGCGTAACCGGCCAGGATGGCTCGTACCTCGCCGAGCTCCTTGTCTCGAAGGGCTATGAAGTCCACGGCTTACGGCGCCGCTCGAGCACCTTCGGCACCGAACGGATCGAACACCTCATCCGCGGCACCGATCCGTGCATGGAGCTCCACTACGGTGATCTCTCTGACGCCAGCGGCCTGGCGCGGCTGATCCGGCAGATCCGTCCGCATGAGGTCTACAACCTCGCCGCCCAGAGCCACGTCCGCGTCAGCTTCGACCAGCCGGCCTACACCGCCGATGTCACCGCCGTCGGCACGCTGCGGATCCTCGAGGCCCTCCGGGACGTCCAGGACGACACCGGCGAGCAGATCCGCTTCTACCAGGCCTCGAGCTCCGAGATGTACGGCAAGGTGGTCGAGACGCCGCAGAAGGAAACGACCCCCTTCTATCCGCGTTCCCCCTACGGCGTCGCGAAGGTGTATGGCCACTGGATCACGGTCAACTACCGCGAGAGCTACGATCTCCATGCCTCCTGCGGAATCCTCTTCAACCACGAAAGCCCGCGCCGCGGAGAGACGTTCGTGACGCGGAAGATCACCCGCGCGGCGGCCCGCATCAAGCTCGGGATGCAGGAGAAGCTCCATCTCGGCAACCTCGACGCCAAGCGCGACTGGGGCTTCGCCGGCGACTATGTCGAGGCGATGTGGCTGATGCTCCAGCAGCCGCAGGCGGACGATTACGTCGTGGCCACCAACGAGCTCCACACCGTGCGCGAATTCTGCGAGCTCACCTTCTCCAGGCTCGGGCTGGACTACCGCGATTTCGTCGAGGTCGACCCGCGCTACTTCCGCCCCGCCGAGGTTGACCTTCTCCTCGGCGATGCTACGAAGGCACGGACGATGCTCGACTGGACTCCGCGGGTGTCGTTCCAGGAGCTCGTCGAGATGATGGTCGACGGCGACCTCGAGCTCGCCCGGCGCGAGCGGAACGCCGGCGGCGCCACGATCTCCCCGCATCGGATGGTGGCCTGATTATGGTGGCGACGCGCGACATCGGCGCCCGGGTCCTCGAAGGCCTGCGCGAGCTGGAGCGGCGGTGGATCCGCCCGCTCGGTCAGCGCCTGCGGCCGCCGCGTGAGCGTCGCCACAAAGCCCGGGGAGGCTCCCCGGAGGCCGAAGAGCTCCTCGTCGCGCTCCTCCGCGCCCGGCTGCGTGATGGCGGGGCCGCGCGGTCGATCCCCGATCTGTCTGCCATGCCCTGTGCCTCCGAATTAGAGGCGCTCGTGCGGGCCCTCGTTGACGTCCCTCCCCGCCATGACGTGGCTGCCGTCGAGTCGCTGCGGAAGGTGGCCTGATTCCCCCCGGACCGTCGGCCTGCCCGAGTATGTTGATCTACGCCGACCTCCGCTGTCTTCAGGACCCCGGCTTCGCTCGCCGCGGGATCGGTTCGCACGCCGCCTTTCTCCTCGCCGCTGCCCGTTCGCTGCGGCATGGCGCGGTGACGATCGTCGGCTTGGCCGATGCTTCGCTGGGATCGCCCCCCACCGAGGTGGCCGCGCTGTGCGACCACGTGCAGTACTCGTTTGCCCCGCGCTGCGGCGAGCCGGCCGTGTTCCTCTGGCTGTCGCCGATGACCCACGACACGCGGCTGGTTGCCCGGTTCTTCGACCGGCCCGAGATCCTCCCCTGCGCGGTCGTCTACGACTTCATCCCGCTGCTCGACCCCGATCGCTATCTCGCCAGCCGCGAGTCGCTCTTCGCCTACGCGGCGGCCCGCGAGTGGCTCGCCGCCGCCCGGCTCTTCCTCCCGATCTCCACCGCCGTCGGCGACGAGCTCGTCGCCCGGCTGGGGGTCGATTCCCAGAGCGTGGAAGTCACCGGCGTCGCCCTCCGGGGAGCGTTCGCAGCGCTCCAATCCGGTGGAATGCCGGCGCCGCGGCCGGCCACGGCGCCGGAAAACTACGTGATGTTCGTCGGTGGGCCCGACCCGCGCAAGAATCTCGAGACGGTCGTGTTGGCGCTCTTAAGGACCGGGAGCCCCGATCCCGCCCTGGTGATCGCCGGCGGCTATCCCGACCGTTGGCGAGCCCGCGTCGCACGGACGGCAGTCAGGGCCGGCGGCCGGGCGGTCCGGCTTGAGTTCCTCGACCATGTCAGCGACGCCGAGCTCGCCGGCTGGTACGGGCATGCTGTGGCGACCGTCGTCGCCTCGCGGGCGGAGGGTTTTTCCATGCCGGTGATCGAGGCGATGGCCTGCGGCTCGCCGGTGATCGCCTCCGACATCCCCTGCCACCGCGAGCTTGTCGCCGATCCTGCCGCGCGCTTTAATCCCGAGGCTCCCGACGATCTCGCCGCCCGGCTCCGGGCCGTGATGGTCGATCTCCGGGCACGGGAGCGGCTCGTCGCGGCGCAGCGACCGACGCCAGAGCGATTCACCGCCGCGCGCGTCGGGGAGCGGTTTGCCGCAGCGCTGGAGCTGCGGATGCCGGGGCATGCCCGCCGGGCACGGAAGGCCGTGGCGGCACGGCGGCCGGTGATCGCGCTGGTCTCGCCCTTTCCCCCTGACCGTTCCGGTGTCGCCGACTACACACGGCGGACCGTCGCGGCGCTGTCGGCGCGCGCCGACGTCGACGTCTGGACCGATCAACCACAGCCGGTGAGCGATGCCCATGTGCGGGCCTTCCACGCCATCGGCAGCGGGGCTTGGCTGCGCTCCGATTACGACGCCACGGTGGCGGTGCTCGGCAATTCCCACTTCCACGCCCCGATCCTCGCCGGGCATCTCCGCCATGGCGGCCCCTGCATCCTCCACGACTCCCGCCTCCTCGATCTCAATGCCTGGTGGCATGGCATCGAGCGCACCCGCCTGCTCGCCGAAGCCGAATTGCATCGTCCGGTGTCGGAGGCCGAGGTGCGGCATTGGACGCGCCACCAGGGGGAGATTCCCACGCTCTTTCTTTCCGAAGTGGCGCGGGCTTCGGCGCCGCTGTTCGTCCACAGCCGGGCACTAGCCCGTCATGTCGCCCGGCTCTACGGGGTCGAGGCGGTCCATCTCCCCTTCGCCCTCCTGCGGGAGTTCACGCCTCGTGAAACCGCCGCTCCATCGAGGCAGCGAGCCCGGGAAGCGCTGGGGATCCCGCCGGGGCGAACGTTGATCGTCACGCTCGGGATCTATGACTCCACGAAGGCTCCGGAGGTGTGCGCGGAGGCGATCGCCCGGATACGGGGAACGGGGCGCGACGCGCACCTGGTGTTCGTGGGGGACGCGGGTCGCTCCGCCGAGCCGGTGCTGCGGCGCGCGGCGGCCTCCGGCGCCGGCGGCGCGGTGCACTTTACCGCCGAGTGGATCGACGACGAGACCTGGCGCACCTGGCTCCTTGCCGCGGACGGCGCGATCCAACTCCGCACTCACCGCTTCGGCGGGATCTCCGGCGCGCTGATGGACTGCATCGCCGCCGGGGTGCCGACGGTGGCCAACGAGGATCTGGCCGCGGCGCTCGACGCCCCGTCGACGGTCGCTCGCGTCGGCGATGCTTTCACCGCGGCCGAGGTCGCGACGGCGCTCGAGGGGCTGCTCTCCCGCGGCGGCGGGCGTGACGAGGTCACCCGGGTTCGCTACGGCGCCGAGCACTCGATGGAAAACTACGTCGCCGGTCTGCTCGCGGCGCTGGGGATCGCCGATGGGGAGCGGGGCCAGGCCGATCACACGCTGTCCGGATGCCGGGTGGCGTAAGGTTCCCTGTCAAGGCTGGCAAGTCCGCGGCGTGTGCCCCATCCTCGCCAGCTCTCCCCTCCTGCCGCCGCGCTCGAGCGATGAATGCCCCCGTCTGCCCGGCTTACCCGGCTTCTCGCGCGCTTGTGATCGGCTCCGGGTCGACGCAACGAAACGTGGGTCTCTGGTCGATATCCCCTCCACGGGATTCGGCTGACACGTTCGACGTGTCGCCCCGCGCCCGCTCGTCGGACCCCGTCGTCATGCCGCGTCTCCTCCAGCCCAGCGATCGCGCCGCCCGCCCCCGGGTCGTCATCGACCTTGAAAAGGTGCGGCATGCCAACTGCGGCCTGGGGAGGTTCTGCCGGTATCTCGCCGAGGGGATCCTGTCGGCGTCCGGCCGGGGCATCGAGCCGGTGCTCTTCCTTCCGCCGCGCGGCGATGCAAGCCGGCCGACGGTGCGCCATTTCCACGACGGCGCGGTGGAGCACATCGACGTCAGTCCTTGGCGCAAGGAGTCGTTCGCCCGCTTCCTCCGGCCGCTTGTGCGGCCGTTCCGCACCGACGGTGGCTACGACCTGTGGCATGTCACCAGCCAGTCGTCGAAATACCTTCCGCTCGACCCGCGCGTGCCGGTCGTGCTCACGATCCACGATCTCAACTTCCTCCACGACGAGCGGCACCGGAGCCGGCCGGCGGCGGTCCGTCGCAAGCTCGCGGCGGTCCAGGCGAAGGTCGACCGGGCAGCAGCGGTAGTCACGATCTCCCGGTTCGTCGCCGACGACGTGCGGGCGTGGCTCGAGCTCCGGGGCAAGCCGCTCCATGTCGTCCCCAATGGTCTGCCGCCCGCGGCCACGGCCTCCCTGCAGCGGCCGTCGTTCCTCACGCCGGGCCCGTTCCTCCTCACCGTCGGAGCTGCGCTGCCGCACAAGAATTGCCATGTGCTCCTCGGGATGATCGCGCGAACCAACGACCTGCGACTGGTGATTGCCGGCCGCAAGGCGACGCCGTACGGCGCGTTCCTGGAGGAGGAGGTGGTCCGGCTCGGTCTGAGCGGCCGCGTGCTCATGCCGGGAGAGGTGTCCGACGGTGACCGGCAGTGGCTCTACGAGCACTGCGACGCCTTCCTTTTCCCCTCGCTCGCCGAGGGCTTCGGATTCCCCGTCCTCGAGGCGATGCAGTGCGGCCGGCCGGTGTTCGCCGCGCGGCGGACGAGTCTTCCCGAGATCGCCGGCGACCGGGCCGGCTGGTGGGATTCGTTCGAACCCGACGGTATGCTCCGCACGGTGCGCGAAGGACTCGAGTCCTCCTGCTCAACGCCCGGATTCGCCGCGGCTCAAGCGGCTCACGCCGCCAGATACACGTGGGAACGGGCTGCTGCCGCGTATCTCGACGTGTACGACGAAATCCTCCAGCGGAAGGTGGCATGAGCATGCGTGTTATGGTCACGGGTGGCGCGGGCTTCATCGGCAGTCACATCACCGATAGCCTGTTGGCCGCGGGGCACGAGGTGGGGGTGATCGACGACCTCTCGACCGGGTCGCGCGACAATCTCCCTACCGCGCTGCCGCTCCACGTCGTCGACATCCGCGATCGTGGCGCGGTCGCCGCCGCCTTCGCCGCCTTCCGCCCCGAGGTCGTCTGCCATCAGGCGGCGCAGATGTCGGTGAGCCGGTCGGTGCGCGAGCCGCTGTTCGATGCCGAGGTGAACGGCATCGGTCTGATCAACGTCCTCGATGCCGCGGTGGCTCAGGCATGCCGGCGGGTCGTGTTCGCCTCGTCGGGCGGGGTCCTCTACGGCGAGCAGACGACCCCCGCCCCCGAGCACACCCCGGCCGATCCGGTCAGCCCGTACGG
>SIAG01000188.1 GCA_009691925.1 Planctomycetaceae bacterium | reverse complement strand
CGGCCGGGAATCCGATCCCTTTGCCATCGACGTGGAGGCTACCCCGTCGATGGTTTTTCCGTCCCGATGCTGGGGCTCGGTGCCACTTTTCCCCCCTGAACGTTTGCCCTGTAGGATGTTTCTGTCAGGGGGCGTATGATGGTTGGCTTCTCGGACGGGAGGCGTGAGCGGCCCAGGCTCGGTCGGCCTAGGTCCTTCCCCGGTTCGGTGTTTTTCTTTTTTTTCCGCTCTATTTCTTCCGGTTCCGTTTCCCCACGAGCACACGATGCCTCCTGCCAATCCGAAGTTCGGTAAGTTCGCCAAGAAGAAGGCCAAGCCCCGCGCCAAGGTCAAGCGGCGCGACCCGATCTACATCGACGGCGCCCGCCCGCGTCCGATGTATGTCGACTACAAGGATCTCGAGCTCCTCGGGAAACTCGTTAACCGACAGGCCAAGATCCTCGGTCGGCGGAAGAGCGGCTGCACCGCCGCCAGCCAGCACGCCGTCACATCGGCCATCAAGCGGGCCCGTTTCATGGCCCTCCTGCCGTACGTCGGCGAGTGACCGACGCCGTCATCATCTCCCCCGGGCCCGCCGTCGATCGGCGGCCCCGGGGGAGTGACGTGACGAGGGGTTCTGTTACCAGAGGTCTTGCTCGATCTCTTGTCGGATCGATCGCGGGATTCCACGGTGCCTCGCACGATTTGCTTCCGTCCTGCCTCTGGCGAGGCTCCTCCGGTGATGCTTCCCGATGAATGAAGCCCGCGGAGCTTCCCTGGCCGACGCCTCGCAGGCTCCCTTTGTCGTCCGTCGGCGGGTTGAATTTCGCGACACCGATGCCGCTGGTATCGCCCATTTTTCGACGTTTTTCGTCTGGATGGAATCGGCGGAGCACGAGCTTCTCCGGCATGCCGGTGTGCCGCTGGTCGACGTGGTCGACGGGGTCGACGGGGTCGACGTGGTCGACGGGGTCGAGGCGTCGGCTCCCGCTGACGATGGGGGCGAGAGGGAGCTGCCTGGCACCTACAGCTGGCCGCGAGTCAGCGCCAACTGCGACTACAAATCGGCGGTCCGGTTCAACGACGAGCTCGACATCGTCGTGGGGCTCGAGGCGATCGGCCGGTCGAGCCTCACCTGGGCGTTCCGGTTCGAGCAGGCAGGGCGATGGATCGCCCAGGGACGGGTGGTGGCGGTCCGTTGCCTGCTGCGGCCCGGGCTTCCCCCGGTGGCCGTGCCGATCCCCGCGGCGGTGCAACGGCGTCTGAAGCCCTACCGCAACCGGCTTCCCGCAGCGCCGCCAGCGTGACGGTGCCGGTGACGACAAAGCCCCCTGCCCACGGAGGTTGACATGCTCGAAGTCGACCAAGCCACGAAGGCCTACCCCGCGCCGACCGGGCCGGTGCCGGTGCTCCGCTCGATCGACCTGCGCCTGGCGCCGGGAGAGCGGGCGACGGTGATGGGGCCGAGCGGCTCGGGGAAGAGCACGCTCCTCGCGATCCTCGGCGCCCTCGACGAACCGACCTCGGGGCTGGTCCGCCTCGACGGCATCGACCCGTTCGCCGGCGGCCCGGCCGAGCGGGCATCGTTTCGCAACCGCCGGATCGGATTCGTATTTCAGGAGCATCATCTCCTCGACGGCTGCACAGCGCTCGACAACGTTGTCCTCCCCGCGCTCGCCTCGGGGGCCGTCACCGACGCTGTCGAGGACCGGGCCAGAAAGTTGCTGGCCCGTGTCGGCCTCGCGGCCCGGGAACGGCATTTTCCCGGCGAGCTCTCCGGCGGGGAACGGCAGCGGGTCGCCGTGGCGCGGGCGCTGATCCTCGAGCCGCGTCTGCTGCTGGCCGATGAACCGACCGGCCAACTCGACGCCCATGCCGCTGGGGCGATCGCCGATCTCCTCGTCGAGCTCGCCGCCGAAGTCGCCGGGATGCTCGTCGTCGTCACCCACGCCGACTCGATCGCGGCCCGGGTGGGGGGCATCCACCACCTCGTTGACGGACGGCTCGTCGCCGCTGGGGGGAGAGCATGAGCCCGCCGGTCGCCGATCCGCGGGAGGGGAAGGGGCGCGGCGCCGTTGGTGCAGCCCGATCGATCCCGGCGCTCGCTTGGTCGCTCGCTCGCCAATGGGTTTTCCAACTCGCCGCGCTGACCGCCGCCTGTGCCGTCGTGGCGGCGACGATCGCCGGGGCCCTCGGCGTCGGCGATGCCCTCCAGGGGGGCCTCCGCTCCCTGGCGCTGGAGCGATTGGGGGGCATCGTCGCCACCGTCGTGGGGGACGATTTCGTCAGGGCCGAACTGGCCCGTGAAATCAGCCGGGCCGAACTGGCGCCGGCGAGCGCTTCCGCGGCTAGCAGCGCGGTCGTGCCGGCGCTGGTGCTCGAGGTCGCTTTCGACGCCCCGGGGGGCCCCGGGCGCGAGCCGCGGTCGGCGCGGGCAACGCTCCTGGCCTGCGACGATCCAGCCCCCCTCCGCTTCGATCCGCAAGCCCCCGCGGTCGGCCGCGACGAGGTCGCCCTCAACGAAGTCCTCGCCAGGGATCTCGGCATCGCCGTCGGGGAGACGGTCGTCTTGCGGATCGCCAAGCGTTCAGACGTGCCGGCCGATAGCCCACTGGGGCGCCGCACGATGGAGTCGCTCGGGCGCCGATTGCGGGTCACGGCGCTCCTGCCCCCCCGCGGCCTCGGCCGCTTCTCCCTCCGCCCCGCCCAGGTCACCGGGGGGATGGCGCTGGTGTCGCTGGCCACAGCCCAGGAGGTGCTCCGCCGCGGCGATGTCGCCAACGCGGCTTTTGCGATCGGCGATGTCGACGCCGCCGCGCTCCGGCGGGCGCTCATTCCGACCCTCGAGGATCTCGGCCTGCGGCTCGACGAGGTGGCCGGCGGAGACACCGGGGCGCTGCGGCTGTCGAGCCGTCGGCTCCTTCTTCCGGCGGAGTTTGACCGGGCCGCGGCGGAGGTGCTGGGGCCGCTCGGCGGGAAGCGGACGCTCGCCTTCCTCATCAATGCGATCACCGTGCCGGCGGCGGAGGGGCGGCCAGCGGCCGCGATCCCTTACTCCACCGTCTTGGCCCTCGGCGACACGTCACTTCCGGTGGGCGGGCTCGTCGATGATCGGGGCCTGACGCTCCCGCTGCCGGACGACGAGGGGATCGTCATCGACAGGTGGATGGCCGACGATTTCGCCGCCCAGGGGCATCCGGTGGCGCCGGGGGACGTTGTCGTAGTCCGTCTCTTTCGCTCCGAGACGCTCCACGGCCGTGTCGAGGAGCAGAGCCACCGCCTGCGGATCAGCGGTGTGGCGCGGATGGAGGGGGCCGCGGTGGCCCGGAGCCTCGTGCCGGAGGTCGAAGGGATCACCGACGAGAAGTCGATTGCCGACTGGGATCCCCCCTTCCCCTTCGATCGTTCGACAGTCCGCACCGTGCCACCCCACGACGAGGACGACCGCTACTGGAAGGCCCACGGGGCCACCCCGAAGGCGTTCGTGTCGCTGGCCTGCGGCGAGCGCCTCGCCGGGAGCCGGTTTGGCGCGACAACCGCCTGGTTCGTGCCGGCATCGGACCGCCGCGCGGAGATCGCCGCAGCCCTCGCCGCGGAGATCGTGCCGGAGCGGGTCGGCCTGCGGGTCGAGGCATCGCGCGCCGACGCGCTGGCCGCCGCGCGGGGATCGACGCCATTTGGTGGCCTGTTCCTCGCCCTCTCGAGCTTCGTCGTGGTCGCCGGGCTGCTCCTGGAATGGCTCCTTTTTGCTCTCCTGGTGGCCGCGCGGCGGCGCGATATCGGCGTCCTTGCCGCGATCGGCTGGCCCGCGCCGCGGATCGGGCGGCTGCTGGTGCTCGTCGGCGCCCTCGCCGCCGCCGTCGGTGGCGTTGTCGGCACGGCCGTCGGACCGGCGTGGGCGCGGCTCCTCCTCGGAGCGCTCTCGTCATCGTGGAACGCCTCGGTCGCGGCCGGGTCGAGCTCGGCGTTCGGAGATGGGGCGATCCGCTGGGCGAGCCTCTGGCCCGGGGCGGTGGCCGGCTTTCTCCTCTCCATGGCGGCGATCGCGTCGGCGGCGCGGCGCGCTGCCCGGCAACAACCGCTCGCGCTCCTCCGGGGAGGGGGAGACCTAGCCGGTGCCGATCGGCCCCGCGCCGGCCGCCGGGCATTCGTGGTGGCGGTCCTGGCGCTGGTCGCGGCGCTGGCCGTCGCGGCCGGGGCGGGGAACTTTGAGGCCCAGGCGGCGGTGGGGATGTTTTTCCTCTCCGGGATCCTGGCCTTGGTGGGGCTTTTGGCGCTCGTCCGCCTCCTCCTGGCCCGTGGCCCGGCGCGTCGGGCCGCTCTGCGGTCGCTCGTCGGGCTGGCGTGGCGCGGGCTTGCCCATCGTCCGTCGAGGGCGTTCTCGATCGCGGCGATCGTCGCGGTGGCGGAGTTTCTCATCGTGGCAGTGTCGGCGTTTTCGCTCGGCCCCCCCGCCCGCCCGCGGGAACGTTCTGGCCCAACCGGCGGCTGGACCGCGATCGCCACCTTCGCCGCCCCGACGAGCGTCGATCCGACCGATCCTCTCGTCGCCGCCGACCTCGGGCTCTCCGATGCCGCCCGGCAGACGCTCGCCGGCGTGACGCTCGAACCGATCCGTGCCAGCGCCGGTGACGATGCCAGTTGCACGAATCTCTACGCCCCGTCCCGGCCGATCGTCCTCGGCGTCGGCCCCAGCTTCGTCGACCGCGGCGGCTTTCGTTTCACCCGCCACGCCCCCCTCCCCGTCTCGGCCGACCCCAATCCCTGGCAGCTCCTCGGTCGCAGGGGAGACGGGCCGATCCCGGCGATCCTCGACGACGCCACCGCGCGGTGGGCCCTCAAGCTCGGGGGCGTCGGCGCCCGCTTCACGCTTCCCGACGACGAAGGGACTCCGGTCCCGTACGAAATCGTCGGGCTCCTCGAGCCGGGGATCCTGCAGGGATGGGTGATCGTTGCCGAAGCCGATTTTCAATCGGTGTTCCCGAGCCGCTCGGGGGCCGCGATGGCGCTGGTCGACGGCGGCGAAGAGCCGCCGGGCGACGTCGACCGGGCCGTCCGCAGGCTGTGGGTCGACGCCGGCGCCACGCTGCAACCGACCCTCGAACGGCTGCGGAGCCTGTCGGCGGTGCAAAACACCTTCCTCGCCGCCTTCCAGGCGCTCGGCACCCTGGGGCTCCTCCTGGGGACCGCCGGCGTCGCCGCCGCGCAGGTCCAGGGGGTGCTTGAGCGGGTCGGCACGTTCGGCCTTCTCGGCGCGATCGGTTTTCCGCCGGGCCGGCTGCGGGCCATCGTCCTCCTCGAGACCTGCTTCATGGTCGGGCTGGGTCTGGTGGCCGGCGCCCTGGCCGGTGCGGCGACCCTTCCGGCCCATGTCGCCGGGGGGCGGGCGGAAGTCCCTCTTGTCTGGATCGCTGCCACCTGTGGCCTCACGCTCGTGGTAGCGCTCCTGGCGGGGCTCGTCGCCACGCGCGCCGTAGCGCGCTTGTCCCCGCGCGACGCCCTCGCCGCCCGCGGCTGACGGCGGCGGCCACTCGGGGGGGCGAATTGGCTTTGAACGGGGGCCCGGCCACCGGGTAGGGTACCGGCCATGGACATTCTCGTGATCCTCCCCCGCTGGGTCGGCGATCTGGTCATGACGACCCCGATGCTCCGCGCCCTCCGCGGCCATGTCGGCCCCGGCGCCCGGATCACGGGCGTCGTGAAGCCGCACTTCGCCGAGATCCTCGCCGGCACCGGCTGGCTCGACGACATCGTCCCCTACGATCGCCGTGGCCGCTCCCCGGCCGTCCGGTTTTCGGGCGTAGTGCAGGCCCTCCGCGCCCGCCGCTTCGACACGGCGCTGGTCGTGCCGAACTCGCTCTCAAGCGCGGGCTTGGCGTGGGCGGCCGGGGCTCCGCGGCGCGTCGGTTTTGCCGGTCACTGGCGGCGCCTCCTCCTCACCGATGTCGTCCCGCCGCCGCGCCGCGCCGGCCGGGTCGATCTCCAATCGCCGACCCGCTCCGCGATGGCGATCGCCGAACGGATCGGCGTGCCGGCCGGGTCGCTGAAGCCGGAATTGGCAACGAGCCCTGCCGACGAGCTCCTCGCAAGCGACGTCCTCGCCCGGCTCTTTCCTGGCCGTCCCTCTGGCCCATTGGCTGTCTTCAATGACAATGGCGCCTTCGGCCCGTCGAAGAGCTGGGGAGCGGAGAAGTTTGCGGCGCTGGCGCGCCTCCTTCTCGACCAGCAGCCCGGGGCCCGGGTCGTGATTCACTGTGGCCCGGGGGATCGGGACGAAGCCCGAAGCATCGTCGCCGGGGCGGCCCACCCTTCCGTGGCGAGCCTCGCCGATGAGCCGGCCCTCCCCTTTGGCCTCGCCAAAGCCCTCATCCGACGGGCCGACGTCGTTGTCTCCACCGACAGTGGCCCGCGCCACTTTGCCGCCGCCTTCAACACGCCCACCGTCGTCATCCACGGCCCAATGGACATCCGCCTGGGGTGGTCTGATCACCCCAATCTCGAGGAGATGCGCCTCGATCTCCCCTGTTCCCCATGCGGGAAGCGTGTCTGCCCGCTCGGCCACCACGATTGCATGCGGCTGCTGACCGTCGACGCGGTGGGGGGTATGATGCTCTCGCTCCTCGACCGCCATGCAGGCCGATCGATCGGGGCAGCCGACGCCGGCCACCGAGTCGCCTGACGTCGCCACCCGCCGCGGCACCAGCCGTGGCCCGTTCCCTGAAATGTTCCTCTTGCCCGTCCGGAGTTTTCTGATGCTGCAGTTTGTGAGCATGCTGGCCGCGATCGCCCTGACCGCCTTCTGTTGGGGCGTCTACGGACCGGTGCTCCACCGCGGCGGCGATCAGCTCGGCTCCGCCCTGCGCGCGTTCATGTGTGTTGGCATGGCCTACTTCGGGATCGCGATCGTCGTCCCCCTGGCGATCCTTTGGAAGTCGGGCGAGAAGGGATCGTGGACGAAGACGGGCGTGCTCTGGAGCCTCCTGGCCGGTGCGGCCGGAGCCCTCGGGGCCCTCGGCGTGATCCTCGCCGTCCGCGTCTTCGGCGGGAAGCCGATCTATGTCATGCCGCTCGTCTTCGGCGGCGCCCCGGTCGTCAACACACTTTTGAATGCAACGATGACGAAGTCGTTCGGGCAGCTCAAAGCACCGTTCCTGGCTGGGCTGATCCTCGTCATCACCGGCGCCGCCACCGTGCTGATCTTCAAGCCGTCGGCCCCCCACGCCGCGCCGAAGGCTGTCGCCAAGGCGACCGCCGCCGACACGGCCGTTGCCGACGCGCCGGTGGAGAAGCCCGCCGCCCCCACGCTCGTGCCGAAGGTCGAGCAACGGGCGGAGAAGTTTTTGGGTGTGCTCCTTGCCGCGGCGATGACGATGCTCACCTGGGGCGCCTACGGCCCGGTGCTCCACAAGGGGCAGACAGCCATGGGAGGGAGTCGGCTGCGGCCGCTGATCTGCATTGGCGTCTCCTACTTCCTGATCGCTGTCCTCGTGCCGCTGGCGCTCCTCGGGCCAACCGGCGACAAGGGGACGTGGGACACCACCGGGCTACTCTGGAGCCTCGGAGCCGGCTCGCTCGGCGCCCTCGGCGCCCTCGGCACGATCCTCGCCTTCGCCAATGGCGGCAAGCCGTTTACCGTCATGCCGGTGGTCTTCGGGTGCGCCCCGGTGATCAACACCTTCACGACCCTCGCCCTGGCCGAAACCGCTCCGGAAACGGTGAAGCCGATCTTCTTGGCCGGGCTCATGGTTGTGGCGGCAGGCGCCGCCACCGTCCTCGCCTTCGGGCCCCGCGGCCATGCCCCGGGCAAGCCCCACGGCGGCCCGTCCGCTCCGGCGGCGACGTGAAACCGCTTCGTTCGGGGGGGCGAG
>SIAG01000187.1 GCA_009691925.1 Planctomycetaceae bacterium | reverse complement strand
CGAGCACTTCGTGATCCTCGAGATCGTGCGGGCCAGCGACTACGCTCAAAACGACTACCGCTTCTCCTATCTCCGCACGAAGGACGACGCCGAGATCGATCTGATCATCGATCGCCCCGGTCGGCCGCCGGCGCTGATCGAGATCAAGTCGACCGACCGCGTCGAGCCGCGGCATGTGCGCGACCTGTCACGCTTCCTCCCCGACTTCCCCGGAGCCGATGCCTATTGCTTCTCCCGCGATCCGCTCCGAAAGCTGATTGACGGCGTGCTGGTGGTGCCCTGGGAGGAGGGCCTCACGGAACTCGGGCTGTGAGGCCACAGCGGAAGCCGACAGAATCCGGGGGACGCCTTGGCCTGCAGGGTGATCGCGTTCCTGTCCTGCAAAAACCGGCCGATGCTCCGCAGCGGTTCCCGCCTCTAGCGCGCGAAGGCTTCGGGCTTTTCCAGCACGAACATGTGGCCGTGGTCGCTGGTCACGATCACGGCCGTGTCGTCCCAGCCGCCGTGGCTCTCCACCCAGCCGGTGATCGCCCGGAAGGCGGCGTCGCCGCTGGCTACCGCGCCGATCGCCGCATCGATGTCGTTGCCATGGCTCGCCCAGTCGACATCCCCCGCCTCCACCATCAGCCAGAAGGGTTTTTCCTTCGCGGCAAGGACGTCGAGCGCCGCCACCGTCATCTCGGCGAGCGTCGGATTCTCGTCGAAGTCGGCCGGGGTGTAGTGGATCGGCTGGCTGTACTTCAGCCCTAGGCCTGATTGTTCGCCGAGGGCAAAGAGCTTCTTGCGGCCGTCGTCGGAGACGAGCACCGGGTCGTAGCCGCCGTCGGCGGTGGCGAAGGGGAGATTCCCCTCGCGCGTGCCGAACCAGCCGAAGAGGCGACGGTCGTTGGCGATCGCCTCTTGCGCGCCCTCCGCAAGCACCGTAGACCCTTTCCGCCCCGGGGTCCGGACGGCCATCTGATAGCGGCCGCCGCCGGCGGCGTCGATCTCGCGGAGCGTTGACACGGCGGCATACTTGAGCGGCGGTTCGTAGTTGGCTCCCTGGTCGTCACGGTCGTCGGGATCGCCGACGCCGAACCCGCAGCCGATGGCGACGTCGAGGCCAGGCAGTGGCTCCCCGCGGTGCGACACCGAGCGCACTCCCACCATGTCGCGGGTGATGTCCTGGTAGTCGTCGCGGCTGACATTGTTGGCGTAGCCGCAGGCCGGCGTGGCATGGGGGATCGGCACGCTCGTCACCGTTCCGACGGCCCACCCCTGCTTCTGGAGCGTGCGCGCGATCGGCTCCACCTGCTCCCCCGCGGGATCGACATTGATCGCGTCGTTGTAGGTCTTGCGGCCGGAGCAGAAGGCGGTGGCCGAAGCAGCGGAATCACAGACCGCATGGGGCCGGTAGCGATCCCGGCCGATCAGATACGTGGCCTGGGCGATCGGATCCCACGGCGTCGCCCCCCCCATCGCCGCGTCATAGCCACCAGCCTTGTCGCCGCCGGGGTTCTTGAGCGCCTGGGCATCGACGTCGACGTTCGTGCCGTCGTTGGCGGGGCTGGTGCAGCAGAACCCGAAGGCGGTCGGGGCGCCGGCGTAATCCTGGAAGGAGAGCCCCGTGCCGCGGCCGGAATCGTAGGCCACGTTCCCCGACAGCGCGATCGCGGCAGTCCGCGTCGTCGTCCAGTCGAGCCCATCGAAGACCATGAGGATGATCCGCCGCTTGCCGGCGGCGGCCGCCGCCACCTGGAGGGCATGGACATCGGTCTGGTCGAAGTAGTCGGCGGCAGGGTTGTGCGTGTGCTCGGGGAGCCGACCGTAGATCGCCCGGAGCCGATCCTCGCTGCGGTAGGGGCTCTGTTCCCCCGCCACCCCCTCCAGGCCGATGCCGAAGGTGTAGACCGGCACGAGCCGGTTGGAGTGGTTCGACCAGGAGATGTAGTGCCCCGGTTGATCTCCCCAGTGGCCCCAAGGGGCGGTGCCGGTATGGGTGGCATCCCACTGGAGCCGGGCGAAGCGATCGGTGGGGCGCAGCGACACCGCCGGGACGGTCACCGTCGGAGGTGGCTCGGCGGCGGAGGAGGGGAGCCCGCTGGCTACCCAGCCAAGCATGATCACAAGAAGAACACGGCAGCGCAAAGTCATAAAAACGTCCCCGGGGCCGGTGTCGCATGGTGTCGAGACACAAACGCCGGAAAATCGTAGCAGTCACTCATGAGCGGGAAGCGAGCAACTCCGCGGGAGGGCTCTGGCTCGGTCTTGCCGAGTCAGGCGGGAACGTCGTCCCACACCGGGCACCAGAGGGGCTGGCGGGGGAAGAGAATCCCCGCGAGCCGCTGGGCCATCTGTGTCGAAGGCTCCATTGTCCCCCGGGCCACTGCCTCGACCGGATCGCACTGGCCGAGGAGGAGCCGGGCGAGCTCGTCGTCTGCCATCCGCAGCCAACTGCGGCCGATGCGTCCCTGCTGCACCGTGGCTTTCCCATCGGCGACGACCACAGAGCCGCGGAAGCCGGGCGATTCGATCCCCAGTTCGAGGGCTTCGCGGATCCCCGCTGCCGCGGCCCGGGCCACCGTGGCCGGAGCGACGGCCTGGAGGACCTCGAGCGGACGGATCAACTTGGCGACGACCATCCGATCGTGGGCTTGCACGAGGCTCTCGCCCCCCGCCACCGCGGCGTGGAGCGGATCGGCGGCGCTCGACTCGTAGAGGATCTCCTGACGGTCGTTTTCAATCGCCTCGGCACACACCCGGGCGAGAATCTCGCGCTCCAGGCCGGGGAACTCCGGATCGGCGAGCAGCTCGAGGATCCGATGGCCAGCCTGGATGCAATAGCCGACGATCCGGGCGGAGGTCTCGTGGAGGTCGTAGCGGTCTTGGCCGACGAGGGCAACAAGGATTGAGTCGAAGGCCCCGCGGCTGACCAGCCAACGCGAGTAGGCCTCGCCGCGATCGAGCGGGCCGACGAAGCGGGCCGCGTTCTGGTTGTAGATCCGAAGGATGGCGGGGAGCTCGACGTGGCGCCACTGCCGCATCGTCACCCCTTCGGTCGACAGGCCTACCACTGGCACCGCGCTGGCCGACGAACGGGCCAGCGGGGCCGGGCGTTCGAGGAGACGGGCGAGGATGTCGGTGGGGCGGCCGGGGGTAGCGCAATCACGACCGAGGACCGCCCAGCCCATCTCGTGGAACGACGGTGCGATCCGTGTGCGCGAGAAGGCGACGGCGGCACCGATCATCCGCATTCTGTCCTCGGCGGCCTGCACGAGACGCTGCCCGTGACCAGCCCCGCGGCATTCCGGCAGCACCGCCACCCGGTCGATGACCGCGGCGCTGACCGAACCGGCGCCGAGCATCATCGCACGCGGCATCACCTCGACATGGCCGACGATCCGACCGGCCAGCCTGGCCACGAGCCGGTTGCCGGGATCGTGCTCGGGATGATCGACCGACGCGTGGAACTCCGCCCTCGTCGGCGCCACCGGCAGCCCGGAGAGGAGTTGGAGGATCTCGCTTTGGTCGCCGGCCCGTGCGGGGGCGATCTGACACTGCTCGAGCATCCACGACGGGGGACGATGTGGCGCCACCGGATGGATCGGAAGGTGGATGATCGCCGGCCTCCGCTCACTCCGGCGCCGCGCCGCGGTCCGTGGCTCGGCAACGACCGCAAGACGGAGGCTGTCGGCGTGCGTGGAAGATTCCGTCTCTCCATCGGCGGCCGTCGCATCAGCGGCACCGTCCGAGGCTCGGTCGTCGGCGATCGTGCCGACAGCGATCTGGGGTGCGACCCCATCATGGCTCGAGCGCCGGCCGGCGTGAACCTGGGAACCAATCCCCCTTCGCATACCCTCCGCTGGCATGGTGCCTCCTTATCCCTGGAGCGACATCGACAATCCGTTGGTCGCAAGGATAGGCGGATTGTCAGTCGATCTCAAGTAGCAGGAAGCGGCGCAACGACTTTTCCTGGAAAAAACACCAGGGATGTTCCCGGGATGAGAGCGCCTTGGCGGCGCGGATCCGGCCGGTGAGCGGGCCGGACAGAGCGAGCAATCGCTGCCGCTGTGCCTGGGTGTGGAAGGCAAGCCGGTCGTTGGTGGTGCGGATCTCCCGGCAGCGCCTGCGCGCGAGCGTCGGCGTGGGGAAGGTGTCGATCCAGCGCGTCTTCTGCATCACCAAGTCGCTGACCTCGGGGGCGAGGGTGTCGTTCGGAGGGAGATGCCGCTCGGGGTGGTAGTGGAGATCGCGGAGGGTCTGGTGAAGGGCCGCGAGCTCCGCCTCCGGATCGCGACCGGCCTCGGCGGGGAAGATCTCGTCGATCGGAAGGCGCAGCGTACCGGTGACGACGGCGTAGCGGGGCGGATCGCAGCCGGTGAGGCGGCGCACGATCCCGTCGGTGATCCGGTCATAGGCGGCGCCGCCGATGCCGTGGACGAAGACATCGGCGACGAGGAGCCGGGCGATGAGCGTGGTGAGCAGGGCCCGGGGACGGAGCCGGAAACCGTGTCCCTCGAGCCGCTGGAGCGCGTCGACCCACGTCGACGTCGAGGTGTCGGGCGTGATCGGGAGCTCGACGCGCAGCGTCTCCATGTCGGAAAGGAGGAGCGTGCCGGCCGTGCCGACGTTGGCGAACACGCGCCGCCGGCGGGGATCGTCGCGCGACCAGATCCACCACGGCACCTCGAACCACGGCCCATCGGCCGTGGTGTCGGTGCGCACCGCCAGATCGGGCATCGGCCGGCCGTGGCCGCGGATCCGCCAGACGCGGCGGTGTTCGGCGAGGGCGGCGTTGTAGGCCTCATGGAGCTGCCGGACGCGCGCCAGGAGCCAGCCGGTGAAGACAAGCACCGTCGGCAGCCGCACCAGTTCGCTGACCGGCAGTTCGAGCGTCTCCAGGCCGAAGCGGGCCTCGACGAGATGGCGGGCTTGGGCCAGCGCGATGCCGAGTCGCCGGGTTTCCGCAGCGCGCTCCATCACCAGCGGCCACCAGCGCCGCAGGATCGGCGCCGGCTCGAGCGGGAGGAGGAGGTCGCAGCAGCGGTCGCCGAAGGAGGCGAACGCGTGGTCGTCGAGGATCCCCCGCTCCTCCCAGGCCATGTCGGGGCCCGGTCCATCGAACGAAACGTGCTCGAGCTTTGCCTCCTGCGGCGTCCCCACCGGGACAGCGACCCCCGTGTGGTTGCAGCGGTCGGTGTCGACGATCAGATTCACTGCGGTGCCGCCGACCCGGCGGGCATAGGCGTCGAGGGCGGAGTTCTTCAGCCACACGCCCGGGTGGAAGAGCTCCGGTTGATGCCCCCCCATGATGATCGGGCGCGCGATCCAGTCGGCGACGTCCCGCGGCCGTTCGATGTCGCGGTAGCTGCCGGTGTATTCGGCGGCGACCGTCAGCACCTCACGCCGCGTCGCGGCCACCAGTTCCCACAGCCGCATGTCACCGATGCGCGTGTCGAAGGCGGCCCGGAGGAGACGGTTGTTGTCGAGGAGCGTCTCGACAGCGTCGGCCGGCGCATCGGCCTTCGCCACAAGTGGCGGGTGGATCAGCCGGTCGCCCGAGAGGGCCGGGGCTCGAAACCTCCGGGTTGCGGAGGGCCACGATGATGTCATGGGGGTGAGATGGGCTGGCCGGAGGGGGTATCACGTCCGGAGGTTCAGCCGGCCCCGTGTGTCGACTCAACAACGTCATGCACCGACACCGCCACGGCGGCTTCGGCCCGGTCGAGAACACCGCGGTAGTAGGCCAGACGGGTCTCGGCGTCGTCCAGAGCCCCCCCGAAACTCCGCGCCAGATCGAGGTAGAGGAGGGGAACGGGGAGCTCCACGACCTGCAGGCCGGCCACTGAAGCCTGCACCCAGACTTCAAGCGGCATCGCATAGCCGAGCTCAGTCACATGGAGCGCGGAGAGCGCCCGCCGCGTGTAGGCCTTGAAGCCGCAGAAGGCGTCGGTGAGGGAGAGGCCGAGGCGGGCGTTGATCTCGGCGGTGATCGTCTCGTTGATCCGCCGCCGCGACTCAGGAGGCCGGCTGTCGCCGTCGAAGACCTTCAGATAGCGGCTGCCGGAGACGATGTCGGGGAGCGGTGCCCCGGGATGCCCCGCGAGCCCGATGATCGTGGCGGCATCGATGAAGGCGGGGATGAGCCGCGGCTGGTGCTGGCCGTCGCAGTCGATCGTCACCAGGCCGTCGAAGTCGCCGAAGAGCGTTTCGCGGAAGGCCGTCGCCAGGGCGGCACCGTAGCCCCGGTTTTGCGGATGACGCACCACCCGGATGTCCCCCTGACGCTCGAGGCGGTCGGCGAGGAGCCGCGACGTGCCGTCGGTCGAGCCATCGTCGACCACGAGGACGTGGGGCGTGAAACGGAGAACCTCGTCGAGGACCTCCTCGACCTGCCGGACCTCGTTGAAGACCGGCAGGGCCGTGAGGAACTTCGGCTGCCTAGGCACCGCGCCGCTCCCGGCAGCGTCGGACACTTCTGGACGGCGGGAGGATCGAGAGGGGGAAGGCATCACGGATCCTTCTTGGCAGGCTTGGCAGGAACAGGCTGGGCAGTGACTGGCCGGAAGACGTCAGGTCACCCGGCCCCAGACCTTCCTTGAATTGTAGCGCCGGGAAAGTGCCGGGCAACGCGCCGGTACAGGTGTCACAAGCTGCCAAGGGGAATCAGCGGATCACGCTCGGCGTCGCTGGAGCGGCATTCGAGCCCTGGCACCGCGGCGGCGAGTTGATCGGCTAGCACCGGCATCGAGAACCGCTCGCTAGCGTGATGCCCGAGGACGACCACCTGCATTCCCAAGCTGGTGGCGTGGAGGGCGTCGTGGAGTTTCAATTCGCCCGTCACAAAGGTGTCGCACCCGGCCTGGCGGGCGATCGGGATCCCTTCGGCACCGCTCCCGCAGACGATCCCCACACGCCCCACCTCCCGGTCGGTCGCCCCGGCCAGATGCGTCCCTGCCGCCCCCAGGTGGGCGGCGAGCTGGCGGGCGAAGTCGATAACGGAGTGCCCTGCCGCTGCCAGCCCCATCCTGCCGAAACCGGCCCGCGGCGCGACCGGATCGGGAATGAGCGGCGTGACGGCAGAAAGCCCGGCGGCGGCGGCGAGGAGGTCGTTGATCCCGCCGGCCGCTGAATCCCAGGCGGTATGGCTGCTCCAGACCGCGATCCCGGCCCGCGCGAGATCGAGGAGGAGGCCGCCGGTCGGGGTGGAGTCGGTGAGTCGGGCGACGGGGCGGAAGGGGAGGGGATGGTGGGTGACGATGAGGTCGAAATCCCCGCCGATCGCCTCAGCGACGACGGCGGCCGACAGCGTCAGACACGTCAGCACACGATCGATCCGCCCGCGCCGGCTGCCGACGAGGAGGCCGACGGAATCCCACTCCGCCGCCAGCCGCAGCGGGGCGAGGTATTCAAGTGAAGCGGTCACGGTGTCAAGCGTCGGCATCCCTCCGATCATACAATCTGTTTTTGGGCCAATCCCTCTTTCCGCCCCCGGTGCCACTCCATGGATCGAGTCAGTGTCTGTGTCCCCGCCGGCGCCCTCGCCTCCGACCTGCGGACCGCCTTTCGCCGCGCGCGGACACTCGGTGTGAAGGGGGTGGAGCTCGATCTCCGCACCGACCTCGACGGGGGGCAGATCTCCGCCACCGGCGTGCGGCAGCTGCGGAAGTGGCTCGCCGACGAGGGGCTTGTGGTGGCGGCCCTCCGCTTTCCCACCCGGGGCGGCTATGCCGACAGCGATCGGCTCGAGGCGCGGATCGAGGGGACGAAGCGCGCCCTCGACCTCGCCCACGGCCTCGGCACGCCTGTGGTCATCAATCACGTCGGCGCGATCCCGGCGGAGGATTCCCCGGCTTGGGGCGTGATGCTGGGGGCGCTGCGCGACCTGGCGGG
>SIAG01000186.1 GCA_009691925.1 Planctomycetaceae bacterium | reverse complement strand
CGCCCCGGACGCCAACGGCGAGAGGCGGAGCGCCTCCAGGTAGGGGCCCGCCTGTCGTGGCATCACCGGGAGGACGATCCCGAAGCCGAGAAGGTCGATGAACACCGTTAGGAAGATCACGAGCAACGCGCCGCGTGGCGGGCCACTGCGGGCCGTATCGACCGTGGCGGCAGGAGCAGAGATGTCGACGGAGTCCGACATTTGGATTCCCGGAGTGGTGGGAGACGGGGGGGCGACGGGATGGCTTGGCAGATCGTGGATCGGACGAGGTCATGGATGACTTCTTCCACGGACAGCTAGACTCCCGGCCATGGACACCCTCCAAGGTATCGAGCGTCGCAGCGGACCGCCACCGGACGTGCCGGGCGTCGGCGAGGTGACCGCCCGCATCAAGGAATGCGTCGAGGGGCGATTTGCCGACGTGTGGGTGGCAGGCGAAGTCACGAACGTCGTCCGCGCCGCCTCGGGCCATGTCTACCTCGCGATCAAAGATGCCGCTGCCGTCCTCCGCGGGATCGTCTGGCGGGGGGCGCTCCCCCTCCTGGCGATCGAACCGGAGGACGGCCTCGAGGTCATCTGCCATGGGCGCGTCGAGGTTTACCCGCCGCGGGGCACGTATCAGCTTTCGATCGATCGGATGCATGCTGTCGGCACGGGGGCGCTGGAGGCGAAGCTCCGCCGGCTCCAGGCGACGCTCGAGGCGGAGGGCTTGTTCGCCCCGCAGCGGAAGCGGCCGCTGCCCCGTTTTCCACGCCGGATCGCCGTTGTCACCAGCCCCGCCGGCGCTGCGCTCCACGACTTCCTCCAGACGCTCCGCGGCCGCTGGCCGGCGGCGGAGGTGATTGTCGTGCCGTCGCGCGTTCAGGGGGCCGGCGCCGCGGCGGAGGTGGCCGCGGCCATCGCCCGGGCGGGCCGCCTCATGCCGCCCGTCGATGTCATCGCGCTGGTCCGCGGCGGCGGCAGCCTCGAGGATCTGTGGGCCTTCAACGAAGAGCCGCTCGTGCGGGCCGTGGCCATGAGCCCGATCCCGATCGTGGCCGGCGTGGGGCACGAGATCGACGTCACGCTCGCCGACCTCGCCGCCGACGTCCGCGCCCTGACGCCGACCGATGCCGCGGTCCGGATCTCCCCCGACCGCCACCAGCTCCTCGCCACCGTCGGCACGCTCGATCAACGGCTCCACGCCGGACTGCTCCGCCGCGCGGCGACGGCCCGCGAATGGCTCCAGCGCCTCGCCAACGCGCGGATGCTCGTCGACCCATCCTGGATTCTCCGCGACCGCCGGACGATCGTCGACACCCACGAGGCCCGCCTGAAACGATTGGTGGCCGGGGGCATCGAGCGGGCGCGGGAGCGCTTGGCCGCGGCGGCAGGACGGCTCGACGCCGTCAGCCCACTGGCGATCCTCGCCCGCGGCTACTCGGTTACCTGGAGCGCGGCCGACGGGGTGCGGGCGGCGCGGCCACTGGTCTCGGCGGAGGGCCTTGCGGCCGACACACAGCTCGTCACCCAACTTGCCACCGGCCGGATCCACAGCCGCGTGGTGCGGGTCGATCCGCCGGATGGGGAAACGGTGGGGGTGGCTGCGGGGAATGTCCGGGGGGATCGGCAACGGGGAGGACGTGACGATGAGCCGTGATGAGCTGGAGGCCACCGAGGTGATTGATCGAAGCAGTGGATCGACGACGGCGGCACAGTCTCCACAACCGGTATCGTTTGAAGAGGGGCTCTCCCGTTTGGCGGATCTCGTCGGAGGTCTCGAAGGGGGGCGACTGGGCCTCGCTGAATCGATCGCCGCGTACGAGCAGGGGGTGTCGCTCGTTCGCCGCCTGCACGCGGAGTTGGCCAATGTCGAGCAACGGGTAAAAACCCTCACAGCCGCGGCCGAGAAGGCCGCGGCGGAGGACCGTGACGACGAAGGCCCCGGCGAGGACATCCCGCCCGGTTCTGCGCAGGAGGCCCCGACGGCCGGGCCGCGGAAGGGCCCTGCCAAACGGTCGACACAACGGCAGCCGCGGGGCGTGGGTGGCCGTCCGCGGAGGCTTCCGGGGATGGACGATAGTTCCGCGGAGGTTTAGACTTCAAGGGCTTTTCCGGAGTCCGGCCGGGGGGGCGAGAAGCAGGAATCGTCGGTCGTTCGTCCAATCGCTGGCGGCGACCAACGGGCCACGAGCCTGGACCAACGGGCCACGAGCCTGGGTTTCAGAATCGCGCCCCGGGAGACAATTCCGACTTCGGGACCGAAAGGATGCTCCCGTGAGGATCCCTTGGTCCGTGGGGTGATGGCGGCGGACCGACCAGGACCTCTCCCGATCGGCAGTTCTTCCGCCGGCAGTCGATTCAATCCCCATGCACGTCCCCGGCAGCTAGGGCAGGCCCGCCAAGCATGATGGCCGTCAGTCACGACACCGCCGCGGAAACGCGGCCGACGGCCGTTGGGGCTTCCGGCTCGGGAGCCGTTCCGCAGGCATTGGCGCGGGTCAAGGCCTTCATCGAGCCGCGGCTCGAACAGGCCCTGCAACTCTCCGGCGACGCCGCGCCGCGGCTGCTCGAGGCGATGCGCTATTCGCTCCTCGCGCCGGGAAAGCGTCTCCGCCCGGCCCTCGTGCTGTGGGCCGCCGGGGCCTGCTCGCCAACCGGAGTCCAGAGATCCTCCCCCGAGATCTGGGAGACAGCGGCGGGAGCTGCCGTCGCGGTGGAGATGATCCACGCCTACTCGCTCGTTCACGACGACCTGCCGGCGATGGATGACGACGAGCTCCGCCGTGGTCGGCCCACCTGCCACCGGGCGTACGACGAGGCGACGGCCATCCTCTGCGGCGACGCCCTCCAGGCCCTCGCCTTCGAGACCCTCGTCGGCAGCCTTCCCGCCGCCACCGCGGCCCGCGGCTGCCGGGTGCTCGCCCAAGCGGCGGGCGCCGAGGCGCTCGTGGGGGGGCAGTCGGACGACCTCGCGGCCGAGCGGGGGTGGCTCGATCCGTCGAGCGCTCCCGAGGGGCGCGAGGCGCAGGTAGCCTGGATGGAACGGATCCATCGGCGCAAGACCGGGGCGCTATTCCGTGCATCGCTCACGCTCGGCGGCCTCGCCGCGGGGGCGGACGACCGCCTCCTCGCCGCACTCGACGACTACGGACGGGCGTTCGGCCTTGCCTTCCAGATCTCCGACGACCTCCTCGATACCGAGGGAAACGAGGCGACGACCGGCAAGCGCGTCGGCAAGGACGCCGAACGGGGAAAGCTCACCTATCCCACCGTCCTCGGGCCGGCTGACAGTCGCCGCCGCGCCGAGGCACTCGCCTCCGAGGCCGGCGCGATGCTCGCCGACTTGCCGTCATCGGCAGACGATCTCCGCCATCTCGCCTCCTGGATCGTGACCCGCGACCACTGAAGCCCGCTCCAAGCCTGCTTTTGGACCCCCTTTGGCCCCCAATGGATCCCCGAGGATCGCCCCCAACCATGCCCGACATTCTTCCCTCGATCCTCTCCCCCCGCGACCTCGCCGGGCTGTCGATCGAGCAACTGGAACAACTCGCCGGGGAGATGCGCCGCTCGCTCACCGAGGTGGCCGCCACCCGGACCGCCCACTTCGCCTCGAACCTCGGCGTCGTCGAGCTGTGCCTGGCCCTCCACCGCGTGTTCGACTTCAGCCGCGACCGTCTCATCTGGGATACCGGTCATCAGATCTACCCGCACAAGCTGATCACCGGCCGCTTCGCCCGCTTCGGTACGATCCGCACTCGCGGCGGATTGATGGGCTATCCCAATCCTGCGGAGAGCCCGTACGACCTGTTCATGACTGGTCATGCCGGCTGCAGCCTGTCGACGGCGCTCGGCCTTGCCAGCGGGGACGATCTCGCCGGTCACCACGACCGGCGGAGCGTCGCGGTCATCGGGGACGGCGCCCTCCCGTCGGGAATCGTCTTCGAGGCCCTCAACAACGCCGGCTTCCTGAAGAAGCGGCTGATCGTGATCCTCAACGACAACAGGATGTCAATCTGCCCGCGGGTCGGGGCCCTGGCCGAATACCTCGACGTGATCCGCGAGAATCCCTGGTATCGCGGCATCAAGCATCAGGCGGGGGGGATGATCAAGGGCGTGCCGATGGTGGGCGGATCGATGGAGCGGATGCTCCACAACGTCAAGGATTCGCTCAAGGCCTCGCTCCACGGCGGCATGCTCTTCGAGACGATGGGCGTGCGCTACTTCGGCCCGGTCGAAGGGCACTCGCTGGCGAACCTGATCCGCTATCTGGAGCTCGTCAAGGATGCCGACGGTCCGGTGCTCCTTCATGTGCTGACGGAGAAGGGGCACGGGTTCAAGCCGGCCGAGGCCGATCCGGTGTTCTTTCACACTCCGGCGCCGTTTGAGCGGGACGACGACGACTGCATCGTGTCGATCAAGAAATCATCGGGACGGGCCTATACCGACGTCGCCAGTGCCGCGATCGGCGCCTCCCTGCGGCGCGATCCCCGCGTCACGGTAATCACCGCCGCGATGTGCCAGGGCAACAAACTCGAGCCGGTGCGCGAGGAATTCCCCGAACGGTTCTTCGACGTCGGCATCTGCGAGTCGCATGCGGTGGCGTTTGCCGCCGGACAGGCCAAGGCGGGATGCCGGCCGATCGTCGACATCTATAGCACCTTCCTCCAGCGATCCTTCGATCAGATCTTCCAGGAGGTGGCGCTGCAGAACCTCCCGGTGACGTTCATGCTCGACCGCGCGGGGCTCACCGGCCCCGACGGCCCTACCCACCACGGGTCGTATGACCTGGGCTACATGCGGTTGTTTCCCAACATGACCGTGCTCGCCCCGGGCGACGAGCACGATCTCGTCGCCATGCTCGACTGGTCACTCCAGCAGCCGGGCCCGGTGGCGATCCGCTACCCCAAGGCCGGGGTTGAGAACCACCCCGGCCCCCGGGCCCCGATGGAGCGGGCCCGCTGCGAGATCCTGCGGCGCGGGCCCGACGGCCTGATCGTAGCCTGCGGCACGCTCCTCGGTGCGGCCCTGGCCGCCGCCGGTCGGCTCGCCTCCGAGGGGATCGAGGTGACCGTCGTCAACGCCCGATTCGTCAAGCCGCTCGACCCAACGATCCTGGAAATGATCGAGGCCAACCCGTGGACGATCACGGTCGAGGAGAACGCACTCCCCACCGGATTCGGTTCGGCAGTCCTTGAGGCGGTCAACGATGCCCGCCTCGCCGCTGGTCCGATCCATCGCATGGGGCTCCCCGACCGGTTCGTGGAGCATGGCGAGCGGGGTGAATTGCTCGCCGATCTCGCCCTCGATATCGATGGCATCGCCGCTGCCGCCCGGAAGTTGAGCGGCAGGGATTCCCTCCCGCTGGCCGGGGTAGCGATCGATGCCGCCGGCCATTGAGGCCCCACGGACCGCAGCGCGGCCGCCCACGAACCTTCCATCCCTGCCAGTCGCCCGGTCGGAGTCCTCAATGCCCCCCCCGCAGCGACTCCGATCTCCCTCATCGATCGACCACCTCCGGGTCGCCATCGTCGCCCCACCGGGCCTTGCCGAGGTCGCAGACGTCGCCGCCCGCGTCGGGGCGTCGCTCCACCGCCACGGCCACACGGTCATCGATCGGCCGGCCCCGGAGGGGGATTGGGGGGAGAGTGGCTTTCATCCCCTCCCCGCCGCCGACTCCGCCGGGGCGATCGATCTCGCCGTCGTTCTCGGGGGAGACGGCACGATGCTCCGCACGGCCCGATGGATGGGCTATCGACAGGTGCCGGTGATCGGGGTCAATCTCGGGCATCTCGGATTTCTGGCCGACTTTTCCCGTGACGAGGTCGACGATGTCCTGTCGGAGATCGCCGCCGGACGGTTCCGGCTTGTCGACCATCTCATGTTTGAGTGCGAGTTGATCCGCGACGGTGGGTCTCACCGTCACCAACTCGGTCTCAACGAGATGTCGGTCCTCGCCGGACCTCCGTTCTCGATGATCGACATCCTGCTCCAGGTCGACGGGGAGCTCGCCACGACCTACCGGAGTGACGGGCTGATCGTGAGTACGCCGGTCGGCTCCACCGCCCACAATCTCTCGGCCGGCGGCCCGCTGGTTCGCAAGGACATCGACGCCTTTGTCTTCACCCCGCTCAATCCCCACACGCTCACCAACCGGACGGTCGTCGATTCCGCCGCCCGCCGTTACGAGGTGTCGGTGCCACGGCCCAACGAGGGCTCGGCCTGTGTCGTCGACGGCCACGTGTTCGCCCCACTCCTGCCCGGGGACCGCCTCCGCATCCGGCGTGCGGAGCCGAGGTTCACCCTCGTCGAGACCCGGAACCACGGCTATTACCGGACGCTCCGTGAAAAACTGCACTGGGGAGGCGGCCTGCGCGGCGCCGCCACGCCGGTGGCCGGCCCGATCACTACTCCCGATGGAGCCTCCTGATGCCCTCACCCACGCGCCGCGAACTGATCGGCATCGGCCTCCTCGCCTGGGTCTGTGCCGGCCCGCGGACCGCTCCCGGGATCGACCTCCCCGCGGGCCCGGTGACGCTCGAATACCGGTTCCATCCGGACGAGACGGTGGTGATGACCGTGGCCCACCGGGCGCGCACCGAGACAACGATCTCCGGCACCACCCAATCGACCGACACCGCCACCGACTCCCGCAAGCGCTGGCGGGTGGTCTCCGTCGACGACGAGGGGAGGGCCACGATCGAGCATTCGGTCGATCACGTAACAATGACCTCGCGGAGCAGCGACCGCGGCGAGGTGCGCTGGAGCAGCGACAGCGAAGCCCCCCCTCCGCCCGGCTACGAGGCGGTGCGTGGGAGTCTCGGAGTGCCGCTTTCGCGCGTCGTCATCGATCGTGCTGGCAGGGTGGTCTCGCGCGTTGATCTGCAGCCGACTCCCCCCTCCGCGTCCGGCGATCTGATGGTTGTTCCCCTCCCCGATGGCGCGGTGGAGATCGGGGCTGAATGGAGTGTTCCGCAGGAGATCGTCGTCGAAGTTCCCGGGGGGCCGCGTCGATCGGTCCGCACCCGGCTCCGCTACCGGCTGGAATCGGTGCGGGAGAACGTCGCCGTCATCGGCATCGACACGACCGTCCTGACGCCGATCGACGACCCGCGACTCGAATCGCGGTTGCTGGAACGGATCTGGAACGGGGAGATCGAGTTCGATATCCCCTCTGGTCGCGTCCTCCGCCGTTCCACCGGCGTCGACCGCCGCGTCGTCGGCTTCAGCGGACAAGAATCGAGCGTCCGCTACCGCTCGACGCTCGAGGAAAACCTCATCGCAGACGACCTCCCGCCGCCACCGCCGGGCGAGTGAACGGCCCGGTGGCAGCCATCCCTGACAGCGGGCACGGACCGCCGCCGGGGCGAGCGGCGTCTCATCCGACCCGCAGATTCTCCTCGACGCGGCGGATCGCTTCCTCGATCCCCCACTCGGCGTCGGCAAGCGTCAGCCGACTCCCCGACGCGATCCAGCCATCGACGGTCCGCTGGGCCGAGATCACGGTCGAATGGCTGCGGCGGCCGAAGTAGGCCCCGATTTCCGCAAGGGCCGCCGGCGTATGCTTCCGGGCCAGGAACATCGCCAGCATGCGCGGATGATTGACGCGGCGGACACGGCAGGAGGACTGGAGGCTGCCCGGATCGACCCCGAGCGCCGTGCAGACGGCGCGTTCGATGTCGGCGATCCGGACTGCCCGTGTGCTCGAGCGAACGAGTTCGGCGAGACATTCCTCCGCCATGTCGAGCGTCACGGGGATCCCGAGCATGTGGCTGGTGGCCTCGAGACGATTGACCGCCCCGGCGAGCTCACGGGTGTTTCTCGTCATCCGCGCGGCGACGAAGGCCACGACGTCCGGAGGAACCTGCAGGCCGCGGCGGGCGGCGAGCGATTC
>SIAG01000185.1 GCA_009691925.1 Planctomycetaceae bacterium | reverse complement strand
ATCGCCACGCGCTCCACTGGCACTATCCCCATTACCACCCCGGCGGCGCCACCCCCCATGCGGCGATCCGCGCGGCCGACTGGCGGCTTGTCCACTTCTACGAGGATGGCCACGACGAGCTCTACAACCTCCGCGATGATCCCGGGGAGCAGTCCGACCGGTCGGCAGCCGAGCCAGCGCGGGCGGCGGGAATGCGCCGTGAGCTCGAGGCCTGGCTCGTGGAGGTCGGGGCCCAGTTCCCGACTGCGAATCGCGGCCGTTGACCACCGAGGCTCTGGCAGGGGTGCCGGTGAACGTGCTCGTCAGATCAGCTCATTAGATCAGCTCGGCGATCGGCTCGCGGTGGTCGACGAGGTACTGCGGCCGGCCGGCGTGGTCGGGGATCGTCGTCGTGGCGACATCGATGCCGAGCCGGTGGTAAAGCGTGGCGAAGACGTCCTGATAGTGGACGGGGCGATCCTGCGGCACCTCGCCGAGCCGGTTCGTCGAGCCGATCACCTGCCCGGTGCGCATCCCGCCGCCGGCAAGGAGGCAGCAGGAGGCCTGCGGCCAGTGGTCGCGGCCGGCATCCTTGTTGATCCGCGGCGTCCGGCCAAACTCCCCCCAAGCGACGACACTCACGTCCTTGTCGAGACCGCGGTCGTGGAGATCGCCGACGAGCGCTGTGATCGCCTGATCGAAGCGGGCGAGCTGGTCGGGGAGGCGGGCAAAGTTTGAGTGGTGGCGGTCCCAGCTGCCAAAAGAGAGCGTCACGCACCGCACCCCCGCCTCGACGAGGCGCCGGGCGACGAGGAATTGATCCATCCAATGGGGCCCGGCATCCTCGCCGAAGGCCGGATCGGCCGAGCCGCGGCCGTAGCGATCGCGCGTGGCGGCGTCCTCCCGCTCCACATCGAGGCTCTCGACGAATCGGCTCGAGGTCAGCACATCAAACGCCTTCGCTGCGTAGGCATCGTGGCCGGCGGTGGCGCTATGATCGCGCCAGCGGCGGAGCCCGTCGATCCCTTCGACAAGGCCGCGCCGGTCGCCGAGTTGGTCGAGCGTCACCCCCGACAGCCGCATGCTCGAAAGCCCTTCGTCGTCGGGCTGGCAGGGAGCGTGGGCGGCGCCGAGGAAGCCGGGGAGGCCGGGATTGCCGTAGGGGGCATGGCGGGTCTTGATCGTGAGGCCAACAAACGGCGGCACGGCGCGGTCGACGGGGCCCTCGAGTCGCGAGAGGGAGGCGCCGAGCGACGGATGGCCATCCTGCCGGCCGCGCGGGCCGATCGGATAGCCCGACAGGCACAGATCGGAGCAGTGCTGATCGAGGCCGCCGTGGAGTGAGCGGATGATGGCAAACTTCTCCATCATCGCCGCCATCCGCGGGAGATGTTCGCAGATCTCGATCCCCGGGACGCTCGTGGCGATCGGCCGAAAGCTCCCGCGGATCTCGGCTGGGGCCTCCATCTTCAAGTCGAACATGTCCTGGTGCGACGGGCCCCCCGGCAGATAGACCATGATCACGGCCTTGTGGCCGAGGCCCCCGGAGGCTGCGCCGCTGGCGGTGCCCAAGGCCTCGGCGGCCATCAGCCGCGACATCGACAGCCCACCGAGGGCGAGCCCGCCGATCTTCAGAGCATGGCGACGCGAGCGGCGCCGCGCGCCGTCACAGAAGCCCTCGATCGGCCGACCGGGGATCACGAGCACGGGATCGGTCACGGGGGAGCTCCTCAGCGGGATCAAGGGCCAAGACTCATTTTTACCCGCCGGATGGGGCGGAAGCGAAGGGCGATCGGCTAGCGCTCGGTTCGGTGTACGATTCATACTCTAAAAACCCCGGAGCGAAGCGCGCCATGCCTCTCTATGAATACGTCTGTCGAAAGTGCGACAAGAGCTTTGAACTGCTCATCCGCGGCGACGACACGCCAAAGTGCCCCCACTGCCATAGCCAGAAACTCGACAAGCTGTTGAGTGTCGTCGCCGGGCATGTCGCCGGTGGCAAAGGATACGCCTCCCCCGAGCCCGGCGGCTGCGGCAAGCCGCAGTGCGGCATGGGCGGGTGCGGGGGGATGGGGGGATGAGCGCACGCTGTGTTTCGCTCGCGTTCCTCGGCAGCGTCGCCCTGGCGACCGCCTGCGGGCCGCTTGCCGCGGCCGAACTGCGGGCCGGCACGGCGGTGGTCGATGTCACCGATCCCGGCGCCGAGAAGGTGCACGATCCTTCGATGGCGAAGGTGCTCCTCCTCGAGCAGGAGGGGCGGCGCGGGGTGCTCGTCACGATCGACGCTGTCGCCATCGGCGGGATCGGCCCGATTGGTGACCAGTTTCTGGCCGACCTCCGGGCGCGCCTCGCCCGCGAGCACGCCATTCCACCGGAAGGGGTGATCGTCAACGCCAGCCATTGTCATGCGGCCGTCTGCGCTGATGTCGCTGACCGGGTCGTGGCGGCGGTCGCGGCCGCGAAGCAGAGATTGGTGGCAGTCAAGGCGGGCACGGGCACGGCGAGCGAAGCGCGGATCAGCGAGAACCGGCGCGTCGATCTCGTCGACCTCTCGCAAGCCGACATGCGCCGGGCCTATGCGATGCCGGCCGACGACGCGATCGCCGCCACCGCCCCGATCGATCCGCAGGTAGGCCTTCTCGAGCTCGATCGCCTCGATGGCTCGCCGCTGGCCGTTGTCTATCTCTTTGCCTGCCATCCGATCATGAATCCGCCGCGCCGCGGCACGTCGGCCGATTTCCCCGCCGTCGCCTCCAGGCTCGTCGAGGAAGCGCTCGGAGGAGGCACGGTGGCGTTTTTTGTCCAGGGCTGTGGCGGCGACATCAACCCCGTCCGCTACAAGGAAGTCGACCGGCCGGCCGATGCCGAGCCACTCGGGAGCATGCTCGGCGGGACGGTGCTTGCGGGGCTGCGAAAAATCGACACGTCGGCCGACGCGCCGCTGCGGATCGCCAGCGAGCTTGTCCGCCTGCCGCGCGGCACCGATTACGAGGCGCGGATCGAACACCTCGAAGCGGAACGGACGGCGATTGTCGAGGGGCTCACCCCGACAAACATCTCCTTCGAGCAGTTTCTCCCGGTGCTGGTCGCGCAGGCGGTCTTCCCCGGCGACCCGGGGCGGTCGCGGCATCGAACGCTCCACGAGCGTGCCCTCGCGGCTGACGGCGTTGACGAGACGGCCGAGCACGATCGGCTCCTCGCAGCCGAGGTCGCGGCCTATCGAAACAACATCGACGCGATGGAGCGGATCACGCGCCTCAACGTCAATCTCGCCCTTCTGAAGTCTCATCTCGCCCGCCGCGACTCGGCCGGCGGAGCACCACTCGACGCCGAGATCGGTGGCTTGCGGGTCGGCGACTTCCGGCTCGTAACCTTCCCTGGAGAGCTCGTCTCGGGAGTCGGCCTCGACGTCAAGCAGGCCGCTGGCCATCCGACGGCCTTCGTCGCCGGCTACACCAACGGCTATCTCCACTACCTGCCCACGGCCCGCCAGCGGGCCAACACCGGCTACGCCCAAGAAGACTGCGACTGCCTCGTGGCCCCAGAGTGGGAGCAGATCTTCCGGGATGGCGCCGCGCGGATGTTTTCGCGGCTCGGCGCGGAGTAAAGCGGCCGATCGATCTGATAACAAGCGCTTCTGGTTGATCGATGGTGCCGCATCGATGACCGGCGCGGTGCTGTTGCTCGATTCGGGTAGGCATCTGGGCCATGGGTTGTCTTGGGGTGGCACGGCCCCTTGAGAACGATGGCTCGCGTTGGCGGCGGATGCTCTCGAGCCTAGGATCGGGCCCTGGCGGAATCCTCGAGGACACAACGTGACCATCAGCGTGGCGATCGTCGGTGGTGGGCCCGCGGGCCTGACGCTGGCTGCGGCGTTGGCCCAGCAGGGCGGGTTCGAGATTGCGGTTTTCGAGCGTGCCGAAGACCACTTCAGCGCCGAAACCTACAACCCCGATCGCAGCTACACGATCGACATTACGGGCCACGGTCTGCGTGCAGCACGCTTCATCGGCATCACCGATCGTTTCGATGCCGGGCTTATCCACTTCAAGGGGCTGAAGATCGCCCCCCACCCCTGGCTTCGTCGGCTCGGGGCTGGCTTCACGGATGAGCCGTACCACGGCAGGGGCTGGACGGGGAGCCGTGGTGACATCTGCCGCTGTCTGCAGGCCCACCTGCTGGAGCGGCATGCAGATTCCGTGGCCGTCCATTTTGGGGCGGAGGCGACGATCGTCGATGCCTGGCAGCCACAACTCCGGATCGCGTCGCGGGCCGACGGGGCCGGCGAGCTGCGACGGTTCGATCTGGTCGTGGGCTGCGACGGCGGCGGCAGCGGCGTGCGGCGGTCCATCGCCGATCACACCAGTGGGTTTGCCGTCGAGGGAGCCGACCTGGGCAACCACTCCCTGATGCTGCACCTCGACCAGCACCTCGATGAGCTCGATCCGCAGTACCTTTATGTCCTTGCGGTTCATCCCGTGACGGCTGTGGCCGGGGCGATCAACGGCCCCGGAGGGCCGGCAGATCCGCGCTGGTTCTGCCAGATCGGGTTCAGCGGCACGATCGCATTCGACTCTACCGCGGATGCCGCTCGTTTTCTCGACAGGGGGCATCCCCTGCTGCGGTATTTCGCCTCCGACACACAAGTGGAGCAGTTCAGCCAGCGGGAGTGTCTACCGACCGGCAAGACCAAGCGTTGCTCGTCGCTCGTGGCCGGGCGGGTGGCGCTTCTGGGCGACGCCGGTCATCCGGTGCCTCCCGTGGGCCAGGGGGTCAACGCGGCCATGGAAGGCGCGACGGTGATCGCCCAGTGCCTGCACGACCATCGCGATTCGCTGGATGCTGCGTTGGCGGCCTACGCGGCCACGTGGGGCCGGGAAACCGATGCCCTGCGGCGGATTGCAATGACGGTCGACCTCTCACAAACCATGACGCCCTTCCGGATCCTCATCGCCTCGTTCCTGGGCTACTCTTGCTTGAGGCTCGCCAAGCGCGAGGATCTCAGTTACGCCGAAGCCTGGGAGACGTTCCGCCGCGGCGAAGACCGCATCAGACGCACGCCCCTGGGGCTGGTGCTGCCTGACCCTCGAAGTTGATCGGGAGCGGCTCGCGGGGCTCACGCATCGTAAGGGTTGTACAAGGTATCCGTATGGGCGGCTGATGGCTACGATCCTTCGTGATTGTCCAAGCACTCGAGCACATTTTTACCACTCTATCTTTTCTTCAACCTTCACAAGGGCGTTTGTGGCATGAAAAGGGCCTCCTCAGCAGAATCTGTGGGTGAATTCCGGCTCTGGTAAGCGTCCCATTGTGTGAAACAGGGCGAATTCGATGCCTTGAGGGGTTCTGAAACCGAGCGCTTTTCTGTTGGTCAATTTCCCTTTGCCATTGAGACCCTCGACAGCTGCCGACGAGATCGTCCCACCAGCTTCAAACCAGTTGAGGATCAGACGGCGATGCCGCCGCAGGCTCCGGGCGACTTTCTTCATCGGGCCAAGGCGACTGCGCATCACTCGTTTGCACCAGGAGTCGAGGAACTTCCCGGCGAGTATCGGGTTGGCGAACTCCCAGAATCGCCGAAAGTCTTCGCGGAGCAGATGGGCCTTAACGCTCTTGAGATTGTATTGCATCAGATCGGCGAGCTTTGCCGCCTAGCTTTCGGTGAGATTCTCCGGCCTCTTGAGCAGGCACCACCGGGACTTGGTGAGGATCGGCTCCCAGCCGTCTCGTCGCAGCTCGGCGACCTCCGTTCGTCGCACCTTTACAAAAAGCGACGTTCATATTCCGCATGATGTGGAAACGATCCAGCACTTGGATCGCGGCGGGGATCTGCTCGGCGATCACGTTGAGATAGGGCTTCCACATGTCGCTGCACACAATCCCCGATGCCGGCTTTGACGTCATCGGTCAGAATCTCAAAGAAGCGTCGCAGGCTCTGTTCGGTTCGCTCATGGGAGACCCACAGCAGTCACTTGACGCCGCTGATCTGGTAGACGAGTGTGAGGTAGGTGTGGCCGCTGCGCCACTGCATTTCGTCCACGCCGATCGCCTCGATCCCGGAGAGATCACGATGGGCGATGCCCCACAAAACGGCATGTTTTACGGCTCGAAACACGTTGTCCCATGTCGTGTTGAAGGCGACCGCAGTCTCCTTCCACGACAGCCGCTTCGCCCATCGAGCGAGGAACCAGCGGTAGGTGGTCGTCAGATGCTCCTTGCCCTCGGCCCACGGCACGCGCTCGACGGTCACGCCGCACTTCGGGCAATCGACCCGCCGCAAAGCGTAGACGAAGAACACCGCGATGTTCCACAGCGGGACGAACTCGAACCTTCTGGCCGCGAGTCGATCGCAGCCGGGCCGCTTCTTGCCGCAGCCCGAGCAGATCGGCCGGCCATTGGCCCGGGGCTTGATCTCGACCTCGGTGAAGGGCTCCACGCCGGCTCTCTCGACGAATATCGCGTGCGTGTAGACGAAGGACTTGAGCGGCTCGACACGATTGAGAATACTCTTGAGTTGCATCCTGCGGTGGCTCCGGGAGAGGGGCTGTCTCAGCAATCACAACTTTTTCGTATGACGCCGCAGGATGCCTCTTTCTCTCCATGGTCCGCCCGAAGGGCGGTGCTTTCAGGCGGCGAACCGCCGCCGCATGCCGGGGTTTGCGGCGCGGGAGGGAACCCGCGAAGTGGCAAGTCGCATCGCGAGGCGCCGCGCTTTGGTGGATGCCAATCCATCCGAACTGGAACGCCGCTGACGGTAGCGATCAGCCCAGCGGTGCGCTCTTGTAGGCGCGCGGAAGAGCCGCTCTCAAGCCCCCTTTTCACCCACGGATTGTGCTGAAGAGCCGGATCTTTTTGACCTAGCCTGGCTCGGTCATGAACCAGATGGGCTCGTCGTTGACGCGTCGAGCAATGGCTCATGCCGCCGCTGGGCATTCACGCCGATGCGGCTAGCCGATCGGTCGGCCGGCTCAAGTACGCCCTCACGGCCGCCTGCATCCGATCGACCTCGACGAGGAACCCCGAGGCCGTGAGCCGGTAGGAATCCGGATCGGCCTCCACCTGTCGGAGCTTCACAAGCTGGCTCTAGAAGTGGCGGATGCGTTCAAGCGTCGCTTCGAGCTCGGCGTCGGTCGTGATCGGGTTGTCGCCGGTGTTCATACTGATGGCTCCACGATTTCCACGATCCCGCGTTGACCACCGCCGCGGGTCACCTGCCAATATTCTACTGCGACCTGCTCGCTCCCGAGGGGGGCCATCGCCCGCACCCAGAAAATGCTGGCCCCGAGCCGATCGTGCGCAGGGGCATGGCCGAACACGGCCGCCGCCGAGCTCTCGATCGAGCCCGGCACGCGGCTTTTCGCTGCGGTAAAAGTCCCCGCGATCCACCTCCTGGTACACGGGGGATGAGGGCGGCGCGGCCCTCCCCGGCGGCTTTAACCCCTTTCCCGCGAAGGACTTCCCGCACCGGTCTGGCGGAAGCCCGGGGCTACCCGGGCACGGTCTCTGGGGTAGATTTGAGGGTTGGCGAGAGCCTATTTTGGTTCTGACGCTAATCTGGCCGTAGCGTTATCAGGAGGGCGAGCGGCCTCCTCGGCCCCTTCCTGTCGCTTTCTGGGAGTTTCCACCATGCTCTCCATCCTCGGGCACACAACCCCTTCGCGGGCGATGTGCGACCGGATCTCGCGCCGCCGCGCCATCCACATCGGGGCGCTGGGGGCCTTCGGGCTGTCGCTCCCCGAGCTTGTCCGGGCGGAGACCGCCGGGCTGATCCATCCCGGCGCGAAGTCGCGCAAGAGCGTGATCCTCGTCTGGATGCATGGCGGCCCGTCGCAGCTCGACACCTTCGACATGAAGCCCAACGCCCCGGCGGAGTTCCGCGGCCCCTTCCAGCCGATCGGCACGAGCCTCC
>SIAG01000184.1 GCA_009691925.1 Planctomycetaceae bacterium | reverse complement strand
GATGCTTCTCGTCTTCACCCCCTGTCTCTACTGCGATGTCTCCGACAGCTGGATGCTGCCGAGCAAGTGGCAACGGGCGGCGATCGGCGCGGCGGGGATGTACATCGAATTGATCCTCGCCTCGATCGCCACCTTCCTGTGGTGGAATTCCCATCCGGGGGTCTTCAACCAACTGTGCCTCGACGTGATGTTCGTATCGAGCGTGTCGACGCTGATGTTCAATGCCAATCCGCTGATGCGCTACGACGGCTATTACATCCTCTCCGACCTCCTCGAGATCCCCAATCTGCGGCAGAAGGCGACGACGATCCTCGGCAGGCTGGCGTCGCTCGGGTGCCTCGGTATCGAGCAGCCGGAGGACCCGTTCCTCCCCACGCGCAAGCGTGGCCTCTTCGCCCTCTTCGCCATCGCCTCGAGCCTCTACGGCTGGATGGTGACAGCGTCGATCTTCCTCTTTGTTTGGAGTGTCTTCAAACCCTACCGCCTTGAGGTGCTGGGGCAGATGCTCGCGATGGGCGCCCTGTGGGGGCTTGTCGTCAGGCCGATCCAAAACATCATCAAGTTCCTCAATGTTCCCGGGAGGCGCGAGGAAGTGAAACTCCGTAATCTTGTCACGACGGGAGCCGTCGTCGCCGCCCTCGCCGCCGCCGTGGCACTCATTCCCCTTCCCCAGCGGGTGTGGTGTGCCGCCGAACTGCGTCCCCGGGCGGAGGAGACGGTCTACGTGTCGGTCGCCGGAGTCCTCGAGCGCATCGCGGTGAAGCCGGGAGCGCTGGTCGAGGCCGGCGCCGAGATCGCTCGGCTCTCCAGCATCGATCTCGATCTGGCGATCGCCGATCTTCTCGGCAAGGCCACCCAGGCCCGGGCGCGATTGGCGAGCCTCGAGCGCGAGCGGTTCACCGATCCCGCCGCCAGCCTCGAGATCGGCGCTGTGGAGGAGTCGCTCAAGAGCGTTGAGGAGCAACTCAAGCGGAAGCGGAAAGACCGGGCGGACCTCGTTCTCACCGCCCCGCGGAGCGGCGTGGTGCTCCCATCCCCGGCCTTGAAGGCCCCCCCGGACGGCACCGGTCGGCTCCCCGGGTGGAGCGGCCATGTCCTCGAGAAGCGGAACCTCGGCGCCACGCTTGCCGAGGGGACGGTTCTCTGTCTCGTCGGTGATCCGAACGCTTTCGAGGCGGTGATGGTCGTCGACCAGTCGGAGATGGAGTTCGTGTCGCAGGGGCAGCGGGTCGACCTGAAACTCGATGCGATGCCCTGGCAGACGTTCCGCGGAACGATCGACGTGATCGCCGAAACGAATCTCGAGGGAGGATCGGAGCGGTTGAGCGTGAAGTCCGGCGGCCAGGTTCCCACCCGGACCGACGAATCGGGGCGGGAGATGCCGATCTCCACCAGCTACGAGGCCCTCATGGCGGTCGATGATCCCGACGGTGCCTTCACCGCCGGGATGCGCGGCTCGGCGCGGATCCGGGTCGGGCAGCGGACGGTCGGCAGTTGGCTGCTGCGTCTTCTCTGGCAGACGTTCAACTTCCGGATGTGATCCCCGCTCGACCATCAGCTCCCCGTCTACCCATGCCGCATCTCGAGCGGATCACACTCCATCCGGTGAAGAGCCTCGACGGCCTCGATGTCGAGCGGGCCTGCGTGCTCCCCTGCGGGGCGCTGGCCAACGACCGCCGCTGGCGCCTGGTCGACTTCGATGGGCATGTCGTCAACGCCAAGCGGACGCCGCTCATCCAGCGCATCCGGGCGACCTTCGATCTCGACAGCGCCCCAACGGTGGGGCTCTCCACCGCCCCCGACTGGCGCGGGGAGAGAGCGCCTCCCCCCCCTTTTCCAAACAGCTTTCCCCTCCTGCCCGGGCCGGAGGGGCCATGTCGCTGGCTCTCCGCCGCACTCGGGGTGGAGGTCCTCCTCCAGGAGCGTGCCGAAGGGGGATTCCCCGACGACCGCGACGCTATGGGGCCGACGCTCGTCTCCACCGCATCGCTGGCCGAAGTGGCCCGCTGGTTCTCTCTGCCGCTCGGGGAAGTCCGGCGCCGATTCCGGATCAATCTCGAGGTGGGCGACTGCCAGGCCTTCTGGGAAGACGCGTTGGCCAGCCCCGCGCCCCCCGGGGGGGAAACCTCCGGTGCGCTCGCCGGACCGGTCCCGCACGCCCCCCTCCCAACCGATCCCTGCGCCCCGCCGCCGCTGTCGTTTCGTGTCGGCGAGGCCGGCTTCACGGCTGTCAACGTCTGTCGGCGCTGCCCCGTGCCGGCCCGCGACTCGAGCACTGGCCGCATCACGGAGCACTTCCAAGAGGTGTTCGAGGCCTGGCGGCGGCGGCGGCTCCCCCGGGACGTCGATGCGGCGGCCTGGGGGGGATTTTACCGGCTGGCGATCAACACCGTCGGCGATGGGCAGGGCGGAAACGTGCACGTGGGCGACCGGATCGAACCGGTCGCCCACGCGGGTGATTCATAACCTCGCCGGCCACCGCCGATCAGTTGGGCGGCAGCGGGACGGAGAGGGCCGGATCGTAGAACGGTGGCGGCGGGATGAGGATGTTCCCGTCGGCATCGACGGCATCCGCGGGGAGATCCTGGACCGACGTGCTGAAGTTGAGCCCCTGGAGATTGGCCTCGTTGGCGGCCCGGATGTTGAGGATCCCCTGGCCGTTGATGACGACGCCAGTGGTGAAGTCGAACGTCCAGCCGACCGAGTCGAGGAGAATGTTGCCGTTGGCTGTGGAAACGGTGCCCGACACGATGGTTGCAGCACCGCCGACCCGGTTGCTTACCACGCTGGCGTTCAGCACGGCTCCCGGCGCGTCGGCCACCGACAGGATGATCCCGTTGCCCCCGGTTGTCACGATCCGGTTTTCGTTGACCGTGACATTCATGACGCCGCGCTCGGTGGCCTGGGCCCGGACGCCGACCGGCACCAGCGCGAAGGTCGACCCGACGACCTGGACGGTCGACTGGTTGCTGAACACGCCCGGGGCGATCCCCGCCGTGGCATCGACACCGGCGGTCCCGATACGCTCGAACGTGGTGTTCTCGACGTACGCTTGTCCGTTGGTGATCTCGACACCCGCAGCGGTCGTCCCTTCGATCGAGGAGTTCGTGATCCGGACCCGACCCTGATTGAAGATATTCTCGACGACTACGGCCGATCCACCGGTGTTGGTGAACGTCGAGTTGTCGATGTTGACCTTCGCATCGCCCGCCCCGGCGCTGCCACCGTCGACGACGAACCCGTCGGCCGTGAGGCCGGTCAGGACCATGTTCGAGAAATTGAGCGTCGAGTTCGAGCCGCTGGCATCGCGGATCACGACACCGGTCTGCTGGGGACCGCTGCCGACGATCCGGACATCGTTGACGATCACGAAGCTGGCCGGATTGGTAATGTCGGTATCGGTGATGCCGACCTGCGAACCGGTGATCTGGAGATGGTCGACGACGGATCCGTTGCGGAGCGTGATCGCCGGCGCGGCCCCCGAGGCGATCACCGGATAGTCGGTGCTCTTCACACCGCTCCACACCGGCACAAGGCCCATGTTCGCCGTTGGCAGTCGCATGGCCGACCCCTGGCCAACGAGGAACTGGTGATCGGCCGAGAAGTGGAAGCCACCCGCATAGGGCTGATTCGAACTGATCCCCTGGTGAACGAGGATGATGTCGAATTCTTTCGTTGCCAAGAGCTGGGCATCGGCGAGCGTGGCCACCGGCGATTCCGCGGTGCCCAGCCCCGTGGCCGCCATGGGGGAGACAGACTGCGACCCGGCGGCCGTGCCCGGGGCCGCGGCACTGTCGACGTGGATCACGTTCCAGGGGGTGTTGGTGTAGGGATTCAAGGCCTGCACCGGCGCCTGATGGGCACGGACGATGTGCTCGTTGCGCATCATCGGCTGCTCGAGCTGATCGGAGACGTTCCGCCGCCGCGAGCCACCCATCCGGTAGGTGATCCTGGCAAAGCCGGTCCAGTCGAAGAAGCTGTCGTTGTTGGCCTGGAGCGAGAAGTCCCAGTTGTTGAGGAACGTCATGTCGAGGCGGGTGTACACACCGCCGAAGTACGGGACGACGTCAGCGCCGCTGGGAAGGTTGTAGCGGGCGTTGCCGAAGGAGTATCCTCCGACGCTCACCATGCCGGCCCAGTCGGAGAGGCCGGGGACATAGGCACCGACTTCGAGATCGGCCCCGGCGAGGCCGGCATTGATGCCGAGCACGCCGTGGAGGGAATTGCCGACGTACGGCCCCACCGTCGACGCCGTGGTGCCCACCGGGATGTAGCCGTTGCTCCGCAGGTTGCCATAGTCGGTGAGCCATTCACCCGACACGCCGACCTGGTTGTAGGACATCCCTCCAGGGAAGACATAACTCCCGCTGGGGTCGTTGATCCAGGTGTTGCCGTACTGGTTTTGGTCGCCGTCGTAGTCCCAATAGACGCCGATGCCGCCGATCGTGCCGCCGAAGAACTGCTTGCGAACAACACCGACGTTCGAGAAGAAGCCGCCGTAGTTGGAGAGGTGACTCCGCAGATCAGCCGACCAGAACCCGCCCAGGTCGTCCTCGGCGTAGGGGATGAACCCGCCGAGCGTCATGTAGCTGCCGCGGTAGCCGAGACCGCGGTCGGCGGCATTCAGCCCGTAGTACAGCCACCCGGGCCCGCTGTTGTTGAGGTTTTCGAACCCGGCAGCCGCCCGGTTCACGACGCCGCCGACCGGCGCCATGCCCATCTGCCCCGTCTGAGCGAGGGCGGTGCCGGGCTGCCCCGCCGCCGTGGTGGCGACCAGCATGCAGGCGGCCATCGCTCGGACGCGACGGCGCCAGATGGCCAGTCGGCCACGGCTGGCCTTCGGGCGGAAGCGACCGCTGCCGGCGGGACGATGCGCTGTATTCTTCATAGGATTCGGATTCCGGTCGGTGGCCGGTTCGCAGCGTGGATTTCCACCGTGCGCCTCATAACCGGCATGATCGTCAGCAGTGATCGACCCACTCTGCCCCTTACCATGAGCATTTCCGGAACAACCTCCGGGCGCGGAACGGACGCGGCGATCGTCCCGTTTCCCTCAGCCGGCCCGTCGCCCCCAGCTTTCGCCGGCGGGCCATGGAAAGCGTTGGTTCGCCGGTCGGGATCTTCAGGGGGCCGCCCCAGACCGACCGGTGCTTGGGAAGGGGGGGGCCGGGAACCGGTCGACAGATGGCCACTAGGGGAGGGCCACGGCCTCATCGAGGAGCGTTTAGCCGTCGAACTCCTCGAGGCGGAAGCGGCTCACCGACTCGTTGAGCCCGTCGACCGCCCTGGCCATGTGGCTCGACGCATTCTGGAACTCGTCGAGCGCCTCGGCCGCCGCCCGGGAGCCGTCGGTGAGGGTCACCAGCGCCTCGGCGATCTGTTGGGCCCCGGTGGCCTGGGCCCGCATCCCCTCGTTCACATGATCGAACCTCGTCGACAGGCCCTGCACCTTGCCGATCACGTCGGCGAATTGACCGCTGATCCCCGAGACCCGTTCCACCCCAGCCTTGACCTCTCTGGCGAACGTCTCCATCTCCGACACGCCTGCGCTCACCGCCTGCTGCATCTGCTCGACGAGCCGCTCAATGTCGAGAGTCGCGACGGCCGTCTGGTCGGCGAGCCGGCGGATCTCCCGGGCCACGACGATGAAGCCCTGGCCGTACTCGCCCGCCTTCTCGGCCTCGATCGAGGCGTTGATCGAGAGGAGATTGGTCTGGTCGGCCACCTTCGTGATCGTCGTGATCACCATGTTGATGTCCTCGGCCCGCTCGCGGATGAGGGCCAGTCGTTGGCTGAACTGGTTCGTCGACTCCTCGAGGTGGTGCATCGTCTCCCCCACCTCCCCGAGGTTCTCGCGCCCCGCATCGGCCACCGCCGCCGTGTCGTTGGCGACCGCGGCCACATCGTTCATCGTGGCGAGGAGCTCACGACCGGTGACCGAAATCTCGCGGCTGGCAGCCGCCGCCTCGGTGGTGCTGGCCCCGAGCGAATTAATCGCCTCCTCCTGATGCGCTCCGGCGGTCGCGAGATCGCGGGACGTGGCCCCGAGCTCGCGACTGGCCTCCTTCACCTGCTCGACGATGCTCCGCAGGCTCTCCGTCATGTGGCTGACATCCCGGAGCAACTGGCCCGTCTCGTCGCCCCCGCGCTGGTCGAAGCCCCCCGTCAGGTCGCCCGCAGCCACCCGGCGAGCGACGGCGGCTGCCGACGCGACCCGGCGCCGGACCCGGTTGGCCAGCCAGGTGATCAGGGCCGTCAGGAGCGCCAGCGCCGCACCGGCGGCGAGCAGAATGTCAAACATTGGTCGCTGAACCCGCCCCGTGATCTCGCGCCAGGGTAGTTTGACGACCACCGTCCAGCCGGTGCTCGAGCCCTGGGCCCCCGCAAACAGACAGTCGGCACCGTTCTCGACATCACGGCCTTGGATGACCGAGGAGGGCGCCCCCACGAGCTGGTCTACGATCCGCATCCAGGCCGCCTCGGAGAACCCCTGCCCGCTTTCGTCGGCCTTGGCTTCCGTGCTGGCGATCATCCGTCCCTCGGGGCCCAGCACCGAGATCGCTGCCGACCATCCGGCCTGCGCGAGGCGGTCACGGATCTTGTCGAGGCGTCGATCGAGATCCTCCAGCGATGAGCTGACGCCGGCAGCACCGAGGAAATGGCCTCCGACGACGATCGGCCAGATGTGGTCGATGACCTTCACCCCACCGTCGTCGTGTGGTTCGGTGACGATGCCGGCGTCCGTCCGGGCATTTGTCTCGGCCTGCATCCGGCTGCGGGTGTACCCGCGGGCATCGGGCGACACCATTTCCGGCGACGAGGCTGCGTGGATCGCGCCGGGGTTGAGCGGGTCGCGGCTCCAGCCCAAAACCCGCGGCGCGGCGTCGAGGCTCCCCGGGTCGGGCTCGAGCACATACCACGTCTCCGCGAACCTCGGCTGACCATCAAGGACTGCCCGGGCGAGATTCCCCATGGAATCATCCTCCCTGGCCATGCCCTGGCCAGCCGCCAGTGCCATCCCGCGCGCGGCCGTCAGGGCCTCGAGGGTGCCACGGTCCAACTCGGCAGCGATGGCCGCGGCCTGTCCACGGATCGCCTCTTTGGCCGATTCCCCCAGTACTTCCACGCCACGACGGTATCCCCCCCAAACGAGGATCGCGAGAAGAAAGAGCGTGAAGGCCCCGAAGACGAGGATCCGGGGACGGATGCCGATGGCAGGGAGGCGCATGGCGAGTGGATGGTGCCGGGCCGAAGGGGAGGAGCCACCCCGGAGCGAAACCTCCGGGACCTTGAAACCATAGGTTACTTCCACGACGCTCCCCGGTCCCACGACAGGCGAAAAACCGCTCCAGCCCGTATAACTGTGGTTATTTGTCCTCTTTCGGCGCTCCCCCCCACTCCCCCACGATCTCACCATGTGGCACCTCCAGACCCACGACGCGCTCCTCTTCGACTGCGACGGGACGCTGGCCGACACGATGCCGGCCCATTACCTCGCCTGGCTCCATGTGAGCGATCTGCACGGGTTGTCGTTCGACGAGAACCGCTTTTATGCCATGGGCGGCCGCCCCACCCGCGACATCGTGGCGACCCTCGCCCGCGAGGCGGGCCTCGATCTCGACCTCGATACCGCGGTGCGAACGAAGGAGGAATCGTTCCTTTCGCGGCTGGAGCATGTCGCGGCCATCGATCCGGTCGTCGATGTCGTGCGTCGGTCGCAGGGGCGGATCCCGATCGCGGTGGTGACGGGGGGGCACCGGGCCGTGTGTGAACGGATCCTCGCCCACATCGGGCTCGCCGGGGCCTTCGACCTGATCGTCGCCAGCGAGGACACCGCCCGCCACAAGCCCGATCCAGACCCGTTTCTCGAGGCCGCCCGGCGGCTCGCCGTCCGCCCGGAACGCTGCGTGGTCTGGGAAGACAGTGATCTGGGGATTGCCGCCGCCACCCG
>SIAG01000183.1 GCA_009691925.1 Planctomycetaceae bacterium | reverse complement strand
AGCAGCGCGTCGATCTTCTCGGGGTCAACCGCCTCGTCGGGGAGGAAGGAATTGACCTGGTCGAACGTCAGGTAACCCTGGGCACGGCCGGTGGCGATGAGCGCGGCCAGCTCGTGGTCATGGGCAGGAACGGGTTTCCCTGCGGCCTCGAAGAGAAGGATGTCGAGGCCATCCCCGGCAGCCGCTTCGACGTGGTCACCGCCGGCCGCACTCGACGGATTCGGCTGGGGGGAAGAATCGTCCAGGGCGTTCGTCCGGGGGGACGGGATCCGGGAGGTGGGGTCGTGCGACATCGCCATCCGTGCAGCCTGCTTCTTCATTGGTGGTCTCCTTCACCATTCTACCGTCACTCGCGTACCGCCCCCCGGCGCTTCCCGGCCGGAGCCGAGATTCGCCGATCGCAGTCAACGAGACGGGCACCTTCACCCATCCTTGGGATCGGTCATGCCCTGGGCTTCCCGCCGCGTGGCGACGAGTTGCTCGAGAACGAACGCCTCGGCCTCGGCATCGAGGGTCGAGGATTTCAACGTGCGGACCCCCGCGGCCACATCCCGATCCGCGCGCCTCTGGCGCAGCGCTTCCTCGAGATGGGAGAGGCGGTCGGCGGCGGTGGCCGCGGTGCTCGAGTGGATGCCCGAGTCGACGGCCACCAGCAGACTGTGCAGGGCCGGATCGGTCAATTCCAGGAGCAGGGCACCGAGGCTGACCTCGCGCCCCTCGGCATGCATCCGCCGCGCCGTCTCGAGGACGGTGCGGCTGCCGCGGTGTTCGAGATCGTCGGCGGGAATCTCGCGGATCACCAGCCCCATCGCCTCGGGCACGCCGACGAGGACCTCGAGGACCTCCCGATCCCAGGCGGGAAGACGGGTTTGGGTGACGGGGAGGAAGCGCTCGACGCGGGGCTCACCGTCGGTCTCCGCAGTCGTCGGCATCCGGGCGGAGAAGTCTTTCCGGAGGGCGGAGAGCCGGCCGAGGAGTGCCTCCCGCGACAGCCCGAAGCGGCGCGCGAGCCGACCGAGGACCTGATCCTCGCGCAAGCGCCGCTGCGACGGGGCGAGCGTGGAGCGATCGGAGACGCGCGACAGGGCAACGAGCACGCTCTCCACCGCGGCCAGGGCGGCATCGTCGCCCCGCCCGGCCACCTTCGCCGCCGCCTCCTCGAGCCGGTAGTCGAGGGCATCGACCGCCGACTCGACGAGGGCCTCGAACGCCTCGCGACCCTGCTCGAGGGCAAACTCGCAGGGATCGACACCGTCAGGCATGCGGGCGATGCGGATGTCGATCGGCTCGGCGAGGAGGACGTCGAGCACCTCGTCGGCCCGCCGCCGTCCCGCCTCGTCGCCGTCGAGGACGAGAACGAGACGATCGGCGTAGCGCCGCAGGAGCTTGGCATGCCGCTCGCCGAGCGCCGTGCCGAGGACGGCGACGACGTCATCGCAACCGACCTGCCGGGCCGCAAGGCAATCGGTGTAGCCCTCGACGACGACCGCCCGGCCTGTCCGGGCCATTGCGTCGCGCGAGCTGTCGAGGCCGTAGAGGAGCGAGCTCTTCGAGAATACCGGCGTCTCGGGGGAGTTGATGTATTTCGCCCCCTCGGTCGATCCGGGGAGGACGCGGCCACCGAAGGCGACGCAGCGTCCCTGCGGGTCGCGGATCGGGAACATCACCCGGTCGCGGAAACGGTCGTAGTGCCCGCCGCGCTCCTGCCGCTCGACGGCCAAGCCAGCGCGGGCGAGCAGTTCGGCGGAAAATCCCGCCGCCGGCGCCTGCCGCAGGAGCCAGTCCCAGGCCGCCGGGGCGGAGCCGAGATGGAAACGCTCGATCGTCTCGAGGCTCAGGCCGCGGTCGCGAAGGTACGCCCGGGCCGGTTCGGCGTCGGCGGAGCGGCGGAGGTGGTCGGAAAATCGGTCGCAGGCCCAAGTGAGAACTTTGTTAAGCGATTTCCGCTCGTCGACCGGCACTCCGCCCCGTCCACGGGGGAGATCGATGCCGGCCCGCTCGGCGAGTTGCTCGAGGGCTTCGCGGAATTCGATCTTCTCCATCCGCATCAAAAAGCTGTACACGTCACCGCCGATGTCGCACACCCAGCAGCGAAAGGTTTGCCGCTCCGGATTGACGTTAAAGCTCGGCTTCGAGTCGTCGTGCCAGGGGCAGAGGCCGACGAGATTCTTCCCCTGCCGGCGGAGCGTGATGTAGGAGGAGACAAGATCGGCGATGTCGGTGGCGTCGCGGACTCGCTCCTTGATGTCATCCCCATCGGGCCAGGAAACCGGGCCGGAGCGGGGCGCGAGCGGCTCCATCGACCGGCCCGTCATCGGGCCGGTCGGCGGCTGCGGCGCGGCGGTGTCGAATCGACGTTCGTCACCTGGCATTGGCATCTGCACCCCTGTTTGCCGCGATACCCCGGAAGGAGTCGCACGGCCCATCCATCGCCATCCAGCCCCAGTTCAGCGTTCATCCGACGTTCGCGACCGCGACACGGCATGGCACCGCCATCGGTGAGTCACCGCCGCAATCTAGGACGCCACTCGAGGAGGGTCAATCGCACATTCGCCCTGCGTATCCTCCCCAAACTCCGCCGTCGCGATCCCCCTTGACGGCCACTTTGCAACCGGCTTTCGACGAGCGTGCTGACCCCTTCAAGGGCCTCGGCAACCATCATGCGCGGGATGAGAGAGCGCGGCGCTGGGAGAAGCCGACAGAAAGGCAACGTCGGCATCGCGATCGCGAGAGGATGCGCCTCTCAACGCGCGGCGCCGAGGAGGCGCTGAACACTGTCGAGAAGACGATCCATCGCGAACGGCTTGCGGATGTAGTCGTCGACGCCGAGCATCTCCGCATAGGCCCTATGACGGCTCCCCTCGTTGGCAGTGATCATGATCACCCGCATCGGCACGGGGTGGCTACGGCGCAGCCGCTCGAGGACGAGGAAGCCGCTCCGCTTCGGCATCATCATGTCGAGGACGACCAGGTCGGGGTTCTCGCGTTCTGCCATCAGGAGCCCCTGGTTGCCATCGCGGGCCACGAGGATCTCATAGCCCTTCGATTCGAGGACGGTCCGCATTGATTCGATAATCTCTGCGTCGTCGTCGACAAGGAGCACGCGGAGGCTGCGGGGAGGCTCCGGCGGGCTCTGGGGAACGGCAGCGATCGGCGCTTCCTCCGCCCCGTTAGCCGTATCGGCACGTCGTGTCTTCACGGCCTTTTTGGCTTTCTTGGGGGCGGGCATGGTGCGATTCCTGATGGGTGCGTGGCTGGTGATGTGGTGCGGAGCGGAAGGCCTCCGCAGACCTCGCACTATACGGCATCGCCCGCCGGGCTACCATTGTTTGTGGCGCTGCCAGAGCCGCGCCCGCTCGGGGGGAGCAACGTCGGTCGCCACGGTTGCCAGCGGAGGAAGAAGCTCGCGCCGATGAGCCCCAGTGCGAGGCCGAAGCAGGCGTCGCTGGGGAAGTGGGCCGAGGAGACAATCCGCTGCGACGCCGCCATAAGGGCGAAGATCGCAAAGAAGATCCGGCCGCGCGGGTATTTCCAGGCCAGTGCCGCGGCAAACCCCGCCGCGATCGCCGAGTGCCCCGACGGGAAGCTGTTGATGTTCGACCGGCTCCCTGTGACCGTGGCGATCACTGCTTCATTGAAGGAATCCCAGACGCTGCTGTGAGTGGCGAAATCGGTGGCCCGCGGCCGCACCCGATCGACGAGGAGCTTGATGATGTCGGTGAGGATCCCGCCGGTGAACGTGGCCCCGAGAAACCGGGCAAACGTCGCCTGCTGGGGCGACGGTTGCCGCGAAGGCCGGCCGAATGCCGGGCTTCGCCACAGCGGCCAGGCGAGCGTGCCATCGAGTGCTGCGACGAAGCCGAGGAGGATCACGACACTCACCGTGTGGCCGATCAGCTCGGAGAGCGTCACGAGCCGGTGGATCTCGCCGGCGATCTTCACCAGCACGCCCGGCATCGCTGCCGGCCAGGCGCCATCCTTGCACCAGGCGGCCACTGGGACATCGACGGCCAGGGCGGCGATCCCGAGAAACACCAGCCCTGCCGCACCACCCAGCAGCGGACCCACCGAGGCTGGCCGATCGGCGCCTGGAACGATCGACTCGGCGGAGGTCGCGGCGCGGGGGGCGGCAGCGGAGCGCGGCGTGGGGAGACGTGTCATGCCCCGCATCGTGCCAAATGCCGCGCGAACGGTCCATCCGGATCGAGTTGGGCGAGCAGCGCCGTGGGGAAAGCCTTGAGCCGCTTTCAACGGGTCAGGTCCAGAGCGTTCGATCGAGGAGGCGGTAATTGATCGCCTCGGCGAGGTGAGCGCAGTGGATTGTCTCGGCGGCGGCGATGTCGGCAATCGTCCGGGCCACCCGCAGCACCTTGTCGTGGGCCCGGGCCGAGAGGCCGAGATTCATCACGGCCCCTTTGAGCATCTCGCTGCCCAACGCATCGAGCTGGCAATGCTCGCGCACCAGCCGGCTCGACATCCGGGCATTGGCCCGGGTGCTGCTGCCGGCAAACCGGGCCGCCTGCCGCTCGCGGGCCGCGTTCACCGCCGCGCGCATTTCCTGGCTCGACGTGCCGGCCCGCTTGGCGGAGAGATCGCGGTAGGCGACGGCCGGCACTTCGATCTGGATGTCGATCCGGTCGAGGAGCGGCCCGGAGATCTTTCCCATGTACCGCTCCACCTGCGGCGGCGTGCACTGGCACTCTCGGCGCGGGTCCCCCCGATAGCCGCAGGGGCAGGGGTTGAAGGCGGCGACGAGAATGAACTCGGCCGGGAAGCGCGTCGTCGATTTGGCACGGCTGATCGTCACCGATCCATCCTCGAGCGGCTGCCGGAGCACCTCGAGCGTCCGCCGGTTGAACTCGGGAAGCTCATCGAGAAACAAAACGCCGTTGTGGGCGAGGCTGATTTCGCCCGGCATCGGCACTGATCGGCCGCCAACGAGCCCGGCCTCCGAGATCGTATGATGCGGCGCGCGGAAGGGGCGGGTGGCAAGGAGCGGCTGCCCCGGCGCGAGGAGCCCGAGCGAACTGTAGATCCGCGTCGTCTCGATCGACTCGGCCGCTGAGAGCGACGGAAGGATCGTCGGGATCCGCTTGGCGAGCATCGTCTTGCCGCCGCCCGGAGGGCCGAGCATGGCGACGTTGTGGCCGCCAGCCGCCGCCACGCACAGCGCCCGCTTTGCCGCCTCCTGCCCGCGGACGTCGGCGAAGTCGATGTCGTAGGAGGCGTATTGGTCGAACCACTCCCCCATCCGCGACGGGGCAGGGCTAATCTGGAGCTCCCCGGCGAAAAACTGCACCGCTTCGGTCAGCGAGGCGACGGGGATGATCTCGATTTCCTCGACGACCGCCGCCTCGGTGGCGCTCGCCGACGGCACGACCACGCCACGGAGGTTTTTCTGCCGGGCTGCCGAGATCGCCATCGAAAGAGCGCCGCGGGCGGGGCGCGTCGAGCCCTCGAGCGACAGCTCCCCGACGACGGCATAGTCGTTGAATAGCTCCGAGGAGAATTGCCCGCTGGCGGCGAGGATCCCGAGCGTGATTGGGAGATCGAACGTCGCCGCCTGTTTCGGCAGCTCCGCCGGGGCGAGGTTGACCACCACCCGGTCGAGTGGCCGGGTGTAGCCGCAATTGACCATCGCCCGGGCCACCCGGTGGGTGCTCTCGCGGATCGCGGCGTCGGGGAGGCCGACGACGACGGTCGCCGGGAGGGCCCCGGTCGAGACGTCGACCTCGACATCGACCGGCATCGCCTCGATCCCCTGGAGTGAAAAGGTCCGCAGTCGCGCGAGCATGGGAGAGCTCCATTCATGCCGGCCGCGGCCGGAGGTTCTTGTCGGCCGAGGCGGCCGTGAGTCCTGTGCCGGCCGAAGCAGCCGGGAGGTCTGGAACACTCGCGAGTGTACGCCCGTACACGTTCAGCGCCAAGCTGCCCCTTCGACAACTTCCGCCCCCCCGGCTTCATCCCGACCGGGGCGACCCGCATCCCTGAATGAACCGCCTAAGAGGTACACTCGTCCCACGAACCGAGGACTCGCTGCACTTAAACGTTCCACACATGATCGAACGAATCTGGGTAAAAAACTTCCGGTTGCTGGCCCATAACAGGGTCGACTTGATGCCATTCGCGGTTCTTGTGGGGCGTAACGCGACCGGCAAATCGACCCTCATGGCGGCAATTCGGTTTGTCAGCAACTCTCTCTCCCTCGGTGTCCAAGCCGCTGTCGATATCTCGATCGACCATGCTGGGGCTGGCTTGGCTGACCTCTGCTTCGACCCCGCTGTGCCGCTCCAATTCGCGCTCGAGGTGCGACTCGTTCACGGGCTCTATCGATACGAGTTAGAGATTGACCGCGATGCCGGCGGGGCTGGCTTTGTCAGCCGTGAAAACCTGTTTCGTCTTCCAGACTCGCCTCAATCGCGCCAGTTGCAGCCGAGTTTGTTCGGCAATGACGATTTCGACGAACTGGTCCACAACGAGGCACCCCGCAGCCAAAAGTGGCGACGCATCGCTGGAAAGACGGCCGAGGGCAAAGACTACTTCAAGGACGAAAAGACCGACTGGAACAACACCTTCCGGTTTGGCCCCAACCGCCCCGCGCTCGGAAGCCTTCCAGAGGACATCGATCGATTCCCGGGTGCGATCGCGGTTCGCAACCTCCTCCGCGAGGGGATCGTTCTCGTGGAGCTCGATACGCACGCTTTGCGCATGCCATCGCCCCCCCGGAGCGAACCGTACCTTGTTCGAGACGGGAGCAACCTCGCGGCCGCGGCGCTTGATCGCGAAGACGCCGGCTCGTACGGGCAATGGGTGTCGCCCCGGTTTGTCGAGGCTGTCATCGAGCGCGGCGGGAAGCGGCGTTGTCTGGCGCCGGTCAGGATCGAATACGTCGTCGACCCCATGAAGGACTCCAGTGTCGTTCGTCACGCTGATGCTTTAGTCAGATCGGTGGCCGGGTCTCCATTCCTGTTCTGAAGCAGTTCGTGATCGGCGGGCGGCTTTCTGGCCAGTTGGAGCGTTGGTTTCCGCGTTTGCCGGCCGGTTAACTCGTGGGTATGGAAGCCAAGGATTAGGTCCCTGCAGGCCCGCGATCCGTTTCGTGAGCCGGCTCTGCGGGCTGCGGTCCCCGTGCCGCCAGAGCGTGTGCGAGCGTTGATTACCGGCGTTGAGCCTCCGCCCGGCTTCTTCCAACGCCCGGCAACTTCCGCCCCGCGACTTCATCCCGACCGGGGGGATGGGGTAGCCTCACAGGCCGGCTTCCACGCAGTTGTGGAGCGATTTCCCTTTCCTTCGCGGACCAGTTTCCATGGACGAGCGACGCATGCCGGCTTCAGTTGGACGATTCTTCCGTGGAGCGCTCGCCGCGGCGGCGGGGCTCATGCTTGTCGCTTCAGGGCTCGCCTGGGGCGACGAGGGGATGTGGCTGTTCAACCAGCCGCCGCTGGAGCGCCTCGAGAAGGACCACGGCTTCAAGCCGACGCCGGAATGGCTCCTCCATCTCCAGCAGTCGAGCGTCCGCTTCAATTCGGGGGGCTCGGGGTCGTTTGTCTCCGCCGACGGCCTCGTCCTCACCAACCACCACGTCGGTGCCGACAGTCTCCAAAAGCTCGGCGACGACACCCACGACTACTACCGTGACGGTTTCGCCGCGGTGACGCGCGACGACGAGCTCCGCTGCCACGACCTCGAGCTCAACGTCCTGATGTCGATCGAGGACGTCACGCAGCGAGTCCAAGGGGCCGTTGAGCCGGGGATGTCGGCCGACGATGCCTTCGCCGCCCGCCGCAAGGCGATGGCAGCGATCGAGCAGGAGTCGCTCGAGAAGACCGGCCTGCGGAGCGACGTCGTCACGCTCTTTCAGGGCGGCGCTTACCACCTCTACCGGGCGAAGAAATACACCGACGTCCGCCTCGTCTTCGCCCCCGAACGCCAGATTGCTTTCTTCGGTGGCGATGCCGACAACTTCGAGTTCCCCC
>SIAG01000182.1 GCA_009691925.1 Planctomycetaceae bacterium | reverse complement strand
AGCGAGGTCCACGCCCCGATCGATCGCTATCTTTGGCTCCATCCCCGCAGCCCCGAGGCCAACCTCCTCGGGGCCGAGGCGCTCGTTAAGGACGACTCCCTCCCGCTCAACCGCCGGATCGGTGGGGCGGTCGCCCGGTTGCGGACGATCCCCGACGACGCCCCGCAGGCCGTCGAGGCCCGGCTCGCCGAGGCGAGGGTTGATCTGTTTCTCAATTACAGCCCCTCGACGGCGGAGCTGGCGCTGCGGCGGGCCCTGAAAATCGATCCCGAGGACGGCGACACGAATTACCTGATGTGGAAGCTCCGCGACCTGACCCGGCGGAGCGAGGAGGTGGAGCCGTTCTTCTGGAAGGTGCTTGCGTCGCGGCCGGAGGGGCAGCGGGCGATCGTGCTCCGCGACTGGTACTTGAGCCAGTTCTATCCGCTTACGTCGACCTCCGAGCTCGACCGGATGATGGCCTTTCGGATCTCGCCGATCGACGATGCTGCGATCGTGGAATCGAACCGGCTTGTGCGCTTCCGCGCGGCGGAGCCCGATTCGCCGCTGTGCAACGGAGCGATGGCGCGGTGGTTCCGCACCCAGGGGGATCTGCCGTTCGCGCTCGATCTGCTCGACAGGACCCCGGTGGCGGATCCCCCCGAAGGGACCTGGGAGCCGTTTTTCCGGGGCACGCTTGTCGATGTCCTCCTCGATCTCGGCGAGATCGACCGGGGGGGGGAGGAGTTCGACCGCTGGCCGGCCGGCGACCAGAGCCGGGAGTATCTCCTCGCCCGCGGCCGGGTTCTCCAGGATGCCCGCGACGATCCGGCCGGCGCCGCGGCGGCCTATGCGGAATCGCTGGCCGCCTGGCCCGGGGCGATCGATTGGCGGACGATGAACCGGGCCGCCAACTGCTTCGCCCGGGCCGGCGATCAGGAGGGGGCGACGGCGATCCGCGAGCGCGCGGCGAAGCTCGAGGCACTCATGGAAGACAAGATCCACGATCGCTTGCGGATCGTGCTCGGGCAACTCGACAATCCAGCTGCCCTCCAGGAGGTGGTCGCCTTCTACCGGGAGATCGGCCGGCCGCAGGAAGCGGAGGCCTGGAGCGGCTACATTGAGCTTCTCGGTCGGCAGGCGGGCGGTGACGGACTTACGGCTGACGCCATGCCGGCCGGATCGTGACGATCCGGTTCGCCAGGCCATGACTTTTGGTGTGGATCGTTTGGTAGGTGTCGTTTGATACGGCTGGATATATTCTTCAACGAAGGGGTGCTGTGATGGTGCGCTTTGCTGGGTTAGCGGTGCTGTTGGTGGGGGCCCTGACGCTCGCGGGCTGCGGTGGCTCGGTCAAAGAGATCCCCCCGGTGAAGGAAGATGCGAAGGCGCAGGGCGACCCCAAGGCGAAGGCCCTGCAGGGAATGCCCGAGGCGATGCGGAAGCAGATGGAAAACAAGAAGTAGTCGCCGGCCTGATCAAAACTGCTTCAAGGGCACTCGTTCGAGCGCGGGGAGCGGTCCGGTTCCGAGGACCGCTTCCCGCAGCTCGGTCACGAATGGGTCTTCATCGTCGCTGCGTTTGATGCCGTTGATCAGGTCGGCCGCCTGGGCGCGGTTGCCGAGGGTCGCAAACTTGTGGGCCCTGACAACCTCCGCCCAGTAGGATCTGGGGGAGCTGGCCATGAGCTGCTCCAGCGACGTGATCAGTTGCTGCCGGTCCCGCAGGACGTCTGCCTTGGCTTTCCAGCGGGCAAACGTGGCATCGTCTTTCTCCAGCGCCGCCAGCCGCTGGAAGAGATAGGCCGATTCGAAGCGGCGCTCGGCGAGATCTTCGAGCGGGGTGAGCCAATCTCGGGCCGTCGTGGCATCGCCGGCCACGAGCGCCAGATTGGCCAGCTCTTCGCGCGGCGTGACGCCGGCTGGATCGAGCTCGATCGCGGCATTCCAGTCGCGCCGCGCCCCCTCGATTTCGCCGGTGCGGGCTAGGGCCTTGCCGAGGAGGGAGTGGGTGGAGGCGGTCGGGCGGGCGGCGAGGCTCCGCTCGAACAGTGGGATCGCCTCGGCGTCGCGCCCCTGATTGAGGAGGAGCGTGCCGAACTGCTCGAAGAATTCCTCCGGCGGCAGCTGGAGGCCGAGGCCGTCCGGGGCCAGCGCCTCGGCACGCTGGTAGGCGAGGATCGCTTCGTCGGGATTGCTCTGGTCGGCTTGAATCGCGCCGAGGAGGATGTTGCCCCGGGCCCCTTGCCCGGGGAGGACGGTGAACCGCTCGGCGCTCTCCAGGGCCTCCGTGAGGAGCCCGAGGCGCGTCCGGCAGGTGGTCAGCTCGTAGAGGGCATCGGCATCGGTCGGGCGCAGCCGCAAGCACTGTTGGAGGAGCGGGGCGGCCCGCGACCACTCGCTGCGAACCATGTGGGCCCTGGCCCAGGCCCGCAGTTCGTCGATCGTGGCGGCCCCGATGCGTTTGTAGATCTCGATCGCCTCGTCGGCACGGCCCAGCTCGGAGAGCGCCCGGGCCCGATCGGCCTCGGCCCGCTCGGAGCCGGGATGGAGATCGAGGTAGTACTCGGCCAGCGCCAGGGCCCGCGGGGCCTGACCACGGGCCAGTGCCGCCTCGGCGTCGCGGAGCGGGCCCTCCTGCCACCATTGCCAGGCAACCACGCCCCCGAGGGCGGCGGCGATCGCGACGACGAGCGCCAAGAGCTTCCGCGCTGGCGTCCGGAGGAACGGCGAGCCGGACCGAGGCCCGGGCGCGGCGGCGAGGGGGGGCGAGGGCGGCACTCGGGGAAGATCGTCGCGGGCTGGTGGGGGGGCTTCGGAGTGGGGCACTCGGGGAAGATCGTCGGGTGGTGGAGGGGCGTGGGAGTGGGGCACGGGAGATGATCGTCGCGGGCTGGTGGGAGGGGCGTGGGAGTATCCGGGCGCCGAACCCATTATCGCATCCCGCCGGCTCTCCTCCCATCCCGACGGCTCTCCTCCCGGCGGCTCACGGCGGGGGAGTCATGCGTTCGGGGCTCTCCCCCTCCAGCACACGGTAGTAGCCGTCCCCCTCGAGGCTCAAGCGGTCGACCCGTCCGGAGGGCCAATGGATCGTGACGTCGGCCGGGGAGTCTCCCGGGGGGAGGGTGACGAGGATCCGCGGATCGGGGCTGGAAAGATAGCTCCCCCCGGAGGCGATCGGCCGGATGGTCTTGCGGCCCTGACAACTCACTTCGACCCGGCCGCCGATCGGCGGGATCCGTGACGGGGTGCGGAGGTCGAGGCCGAGGAACCGGCCCGGGGCGGCCGTGTCGTCGCGGAGGAGGGCGACGGGGGAGATGTTGTGGCTGACAGCGAGGTCGAGATCGCCGTCGTTGTCGTAGTCGGCGCCGGCGGCGGCCCGACCGAGCCATTTTCCGCCGAAGTAGGCGCCGCCGACGTCGTCGGAGACATCGACAAACGTGCCGTTGGCGGCCTGCCAGAGGAGTTGCGGCTGCATCTGGTAGGGCTGGACGCTGGGCCCGAGGACATGCCCGGTGGCGACGAACATCTCCATCCGGCCGTCGCGATCCCAATCGAGCCCCACGGTGCCGAAGCCGAGGTTGTGGAGGCTCGTGGCGGCGATCCGCGTCTTCCGGCTGACGTCGGCGAAGAGGAGCTGGCCGAGGTTTTGGTAGAGCGTGTTCTTCGCCTGATAAAAGTGGGCAAGGAAGATGTCGGGGTGGCCGTCACCGTCGAAGTCCTCGGTAACGATCCCCATCGAGGCTTCGTTCTCGCCGTCGTCGCTGACCGCACAGCCGGCCGACGTGGCGAGCTCCTCGTACCGGGCCGGGGCTCCCTGCAAAGCGCGCCGTGTGTAGAGGTAGTTGGGGGTCATGTCGTTGCCGACATAAACCTCGGGAAGGAGATCGTCGTCGAGGTCGACGATCGATACGGCGAGCCCCTTCCCGCGGCCGTTGGTCTCGGTGAAGCCCAGTTCGGCGGAGCGTTCCACAAACGTCCCGTCTCCCCGGCTCACCCACACCTGATCCTGCTCGCCGACATAGCTGCCCGGGCCGCAGTAGCCGCGCCCCTGCGAATAGTCGCAGGCTTTGTTGTTGCCGAGCCGATTGTCGAGGAACGTGCAGGCGTAGAGGTCGAGCTGGCCGTCGTGGTCGAGATCGGCGAAGGCGGCGCTGGTGCCCCACTTCGCGAACTCGATCCCGGCGCGGGCGGTGACGTCGGTGAACGTGCCGTCGCCGTTGTTGTGGAGGAGCACAGCCGGGCCGAAGTTGGCGAGGTAGAGATCGGGGAACCCGTCGGCGTCATAGTCGCCGACCGCGACCCCCTGGCCGTAGTGGTCGTCGCCGATGCCGGCCACGGCCGACACATCGCGAAAGCCCGCCGCGCCCCGGCCGCGGTAGAGCCGGTCGCGGTGCTCGCCATCCCCCACCGCTGACTTCTCCAGCCGGCAGCCCTCCGTCAGGTAGAGATCGAGCCAGCCGTCGAGATCGACGTCGAGCCAGGCGGCACCCCCTCCCATCACCTCGACGATCAGCCAGTTGCCGGCGGCTGCGTCGTTGAAGTAGGTGAAATCGATCCCCGACTCGCGGGCAACATCGACAAACCGGGGGGGCGTGGCGGGCGCCGGTCGCGGCGTCGCCACGACCGTCTTCCGGGCCCCGTCGCCGGGGCGGGGGGCCGGCTTTGCCTCGGGCCCCTTCGCCGGCCCGCTCGGCGCGGGGGATCCGGGGCGGCAGGCCACAGGCACTGCCAAGAGGATCATCGCGAGGCACGCCACGGCCAGGCGCCGGGAAAGGGATGAGCGTGAGGAGGAGCGACTCATCGGGGGGGATCCTCGCGCAGAGCCAGCGGCTGGGCGTCGGGGGTGGCCGGTTCGATGATCAGCCACTGTCCGCCACCAACGATCTCCGGCAGCGGCGTGATCCGCCCTCCGGGCCAGCGGATCGAGAACGAGGGGGCTGGGCCGTCGGTAGGCAGGGAGAAGAGCACGCGCCGATCGCGCGACGACTGGTAGCCACCTCCCCCCTTCACATGTTCGGTGCGGATCTGGTCGCCGGCGGTCATCGTCACCACGGCGCCGAGACCATCGCGGTTGCCCGCCGTGCCGACGAGCTTCACAACGGTGCTCGTTCTTCCTTCCTGCAGCGAATGGCCACGGTCATTGCGGAGGAGCGTGGCCGGTGCGTCGCGGTGGTTGAAGGCGAGGTCGTGATCGCCGTCGTTGTCGAGGTCGACAGCGGTCACCCCGCGCCCCTGGTGCTGGGTGACGAAATACGGGCCGAGGTGGTCGCGGGGGGGCTCGCGAAACCGGCCGCGCTGGTTGTGGAGGAAGAGGGGAAGCTGCTGGAGCAGCGCCCTGTCGCCGGTCTTGTGACGGTCGTCACCGACATGGCCGTTGGTGATCACCGCATCGTTCCAGCCGTCGAGGTCAAAGTCGGCGAACTGGATTCCCCAGCTCACGTACGGCAGGCTCGGTGATCCGGCGCCGCTGGTGTCGCTGACGTCGCGGAAGATCCCGTCGGCCGAGCCGGCGAAGAACAGGCTTGCCTCGCCTTGGAAGTCGGTGACCATGATGTCGACCTGCCCGCGGTTGCCGGTGTCGGCGAGGTCGACCCCCATGCTCGACTTCACCCGCCCTTCATGATAGTAGGCGGTACCCGACAGGTCGCTGGCGTCGCGGAAGCGCCCCTTGCCGTCGCCGAGCCAGAGGGAGTTCGGATTCATGTCGTTGGCAACGTAGAGATCGATCGATCCGTCTCCGTTGACATCGGCAGCGATCACCCCGAGGGCCCGGCCGGGGCGGCCGTCGACCCCCGCCGCCGCCGTCACGTCGGTGAAGGTGCCGTCGCCGTTGTTGCGCCGCAGCACGTCCGCCTCCGGCTCGACCGTCAGCGGGCTGCAGAACACGCGCTTGCCGGCGGCCCGGTCGCCGCAGAAGGGATTCGTCTCCGGCGTCCACTTGCCATACCGGCAGACATAGAGATCGAGGAGACCGTCGCCGTCGGCATCGAAGAAGGCGGCGCTCGAGCTCCACCGGCCGTCGTCGAGGCCTGCCGCCGGGTCGCTCGGTTCGAACGTGCCGTCGCCCCGGTTGTGGAACAGAATGTCGCCGCCGTAGCCGGTGAGGAACAGGTCGGGGAAGCCGTCGCCGTCATGGTCGCCGACGGCGACGCCATGGCCGTAACGGGCATACCGCAGGCCACAGCGATCGGTGATATCGTCGAACCGCCAGCCGCCGAGATTGCGGAAGCAGCGGGCGCTGTGACTCATCGCGGCCTCGTCGACGGGGAAGGGAACGCCGCTGACGAAGACGAGATCGTGGCGGCCGTCGAGATCGAAGTCGATCGCCCCGAGGCCGCTGCCGTTGGCCGAAGGGAACGGCTTCTCCGCCGAATCGCCGGAGTGATGAACGAAATCGATCCCCGATGAAGCCGTGACGTCGCTGAACCAGGTCGGGCCGGTGAAGGGCTCGACCGGCGGAGACTGCCGCACCGATTCCTTGACCGCGACGGGCGCTGCCGGCGGTACGTTCGGACGCGTACACCCCGCGACCAGCAGGGCGGCGAGGGCCGCACTTCCAAACACCGACCGAGGGCCGATCATCGCAGCGGCCTGCCGGAACGACGTCGGAAGGGGATAGGATTCGGACATGCACGGGCTCAAAAGTAGAAGGGTATCCCCTCGGCCTTGAAGGCCGCCTTCTCCTCGGGGAGGAACTCGTCGCCGAGTTTCTCGAAGCCGCCGTCGGCGCGAAACGCTTCGAGGAACGCGTTCACTCGCTCGCGCAACTCGCGGTCGGCCGGCCGCAGCCCGACGGCCCAAGATTCCTCGCGGAACGGGCGGAGAAGGGCCCGCGTGCTGTCGGGATGTCGCTTGTGGTTTTGATAGACCGAGAGGGAGTCGTAGATGAAGGCATCGGCCTTTCCCTGCACCACCTCGAGGACCGCGGCAGACTCCTTGTCGAGGACGAGGAGGCGGGCCTGCTTGAAGGTCGACGATGCGAACTGGTGGCCGGTGGTTCCCTTCTTCACCGCCACCGTCCGCCCCTTGACGTCGAGATCATCGGCCCCCTTCACCACCGACTTTGCCCCGACGAGAAGCGCCAGCCCCGTCTTCAGATAGGGCTCCGAGAAGGCGATCGACTTGGCTCGCTCCGGGGTCGCCGTCATCGACGAGATGATGCAGTCGATCTTGCCGACTTTCAGGGCGGGGATCAGTCCGTCGAAGGTGATGTTCTCGATCACCACGCCGCGCTCGAGGTGTTTCCCGAGTGCCGTCGCGATCCGCACGCTCACCCCCGTCGGCTTGCCGGCCGCGTCGGTCATCTCAAATGGCGGATAGGCCAGTTCCATGCCAACTTTGAGGGGCGGGGCCGCGGCGGCGGATCCCGGGGCAAAGCAGGCAGCCACGGTGACGATGAGCGCGACGAGGAGCCGATTGGGGCGCATGATGAGCCTTCAGTGCTAGGGGAGAGCGCGAAGCGAGTCAGGGGGTCACTGGCCGCGGATGCAGTAGACCGCGTCGGAGGAACGAATCAGGAGCGAGTCGCCGGCCACGGCGGGGGTCGACCAAAATACCTCCCCGTCGGCGCCCAGATCCGATTCGGCGAGCACCTCGTAGTCGGGGCCGGTCTTCAAAACGATCGTCTTGCCAAGCTCGTTGACGAGGTAGATCCGTTCGCCGACGACGATCGGGCAGCCGACCGCCTGCGTGCCGCCGGGGAGCCGCTTGCGGTACTTCTCCTCCCCTGTCCGCTTGTCGTAGCAGACGGCGGTGTTGCCGAAGAAGTAGAGGAAGTCGCCGACGACGACGGGGGAGGGCATGCCGGCCCCGCTCTTCGCGCGGTTCCAGGGGACGGTAGCGCTCGTCCCCCCGTCTTTCCCGGGCGAGACGTCGCCGCTGGCGCCGGCGAGGATCGCCGCCGCCGGAGCTTTCGAGCCGGGGCTTGAGGTCCCGAAGTAGACCCCTTCGGCATCGGCGCCAAGCGAACAGGCAAACGACGTGTCGAGCCCGCCGTACCGCCAGCGTTCGCTCCCATCGGCCAAGCCGTAGGCGACGATC
>SIAG01000181.1 GCA_009691925.1 Planctomycetaceae bacterium | reverse complement strand
AACGTCGCTGCCGGCGGTGGCACGGCGGCGGGCCCCGACGTTGTCGAGGCCGTTGGCGCCGCATCTCGGTCTGAAGATGTCAGTCTCCGCTCGGCCGCGGCGTTCACCCTTGGGGTCATCGCTCAGCAGGGGGCCGGCCCGGCCGCCGACCGACTCCACGCCCTCCTCGCCGATACCAACGACGACGTGCGCTACAACACAGCGCTGGCGCTGGCCCGCCTCGGCGACGACGACTGCCTCGACACCCTCGAGGAGATGCTTTCCCTTCCCGATCAACCGGCCCCAGCGTTGGAGGCCCGCGACGATGTCGCCCAATCGAAGCGCTACAAGCGGGCGCTCGTCGTTTTGAATGCCCTCCGCGGCCTCGCCCTCCTCGCCGACGCTACCCACGCCCCCTTCCCCGCAGGAGTTCTCGACCGGGTGAAAGCCCTCGCCAACGATCCGGTGTCGGACGTCCGGGCCGGTGTTACCGCCCTCGAGGCGAAGCTCGCGCGCGTTTCCCCGGCGGGGTGAGCCCGAGGCACCAACGATCCGGCCCGCTACGCGCTCAAAAACTCCTCGAGCGCTTCGCGGAGCATGTCGGCGTCGGGCTCGGTGCCGGTGAGCATCTGGAAGTCGATGACGATCTTCGCCACATGGATCTCGAGGCCGTCGATCACGCAGCAGCCTGCCTTCTGCCCGGCCGCCACCACGTTTGATGGCTGCTCGACAAGATCGGTATCGGCCACAACGAGCTCGGAGCGGAGACCGCCGATCACCACCGGCAGCTCGTCGCGGCCCCGTGAGGTGACGACGATATTGGCCCGCTCTGGGATCTCCACAGCAGGCTCGGAGGGGAGGAGCGTGATTTCGGCAGTCGTGTCGAGCTCCCGCAGACGCTCGACCAGCGCCGTGGCGACCTGCGGTGAACGGTCCGCGACGAGAATCTCAGCAACGCCGGAAAGGGCCAGCTCCAGGGCGGTCGCCCGGCCGGTTGGCCCGGCGCCGGTGATCACCACCCGTGCGGCTGTCAGATCTGCATGGGCGCGGAGGGCTTCGACAATCCCCCGGCCATCAGTCATGTGGCCGAACAGCCCCCCCGCCTGATGCTCGACGAGGCTCGCAGCACCGGCAAACCGGGCGGCCGGCGAGGCGTGCGCGAGCAGCGGCATTGCCCCCTCCTGGAGGGCGCCTGCGAGGAGGCAGCCCCGGAAGCCCATCGCGTCGACACCGCCGAGGGCCTGGGCGAGCCGTTCCGGGAGAACGTCGAACGTCAGAAACCGCCAGTCGAGCCCGGCGGCGGCGATTGCCCGCTCAAACAGATACTGCGCCGGGTTGCCGGCGGCCGGGCAACCGAGGAGCGCGACGATGTCCTGGAGGGCAGGGCTGGTCATGCCGACTATGAGAACCGATCGTCGATCCCCAGGGCAAATCGGCCCAGCCAGCCTCGGTTCCCCCGCCGTCGGGCCGTCGACCAAGCCATCCATGGCCTTTGTCCAGTTCAGAAACCCCCCAGAGGCCGTAGCTTATCGGGGATGTCGGCCGCCGCATCCGGCGGCGTGGCGCCTGGCCCAGAGCCTGCCCCAGGGGCCGGTCCGAGAGCTGTCAGAGGGCGAGGTCGGTGGCGGCGACGAAGCGGGGGTCGGTGCGGATCGGATCGAAGTCGGGCTCGGCTTCGGTGAGATCTCGATAGCGCTGGTCGAGCGCGATCGCCTTGGCGAGATGCTCCACCGACGTCGCCGGGTCGCCCGACAGCGACAGATAGCAGGCGAGGTTGTAGTGGAGAATCGCCTGGTCGGGCTCGACCGCGAGGCCGCGTTTGAGGGCGTCCATTGCCTCCGGGAGCCGGTCGAGCCGCTTCAGGCACCACCCCAGCCCGAGCCAAGCCTCGACCCGCTGCGGATCCCCCTCAACGACCTCGGCGAGCGGTTCGAGCGCCGCGATCCAATGACCCAGCGCCCGCAGCGCCTCGCCACGCAGAAGGGCCGCCGCCGGAATCGAACGCTGCGCTTCGGGAAGCTCATCGAGCGTGTCGAGGGCCCGCCGGAGCAGACGGGCAGCCGCCACCGGGACCGGCTTGTCGGTTTCGACGAGCAGTTCGCCCAATTCAACGTACCCGGCAGCATGTCGCAGGATCGCCTGCTGGCGAAGCCGTGACAGTTCGGTCATCGCGTGCCTCCTCCGGTATCCGGTAACTTCTAATCGTATACGCCTCGCAGGGGAGGAGTGATCGCCCCACCCCAGAAGTTTCCCAAGATCCTTACGAAGCCGCAAGGTGTGCCGATTTCTGGCGTTTAGCTGCACGAAACTGGTCCCCGTCGCCCACTCCCTATCCGCCCCCGGCGCCCACTCCCTACCCGCCCCCTTCGCGTGCCCCCTCCGGAGCCCCACGATGCGCCTCACCCTCCGTACGCTCCTGGCCTGGATGGATGGCGTCCTTCCCCCCGACGAGCAGGCGCAGCTCGGCGCGAAGGTGGAGGGAAGCCCGATGGCCTGCCAACTCGTAACGCGGATCGGGGCGTGTGTCGGCAATCCGCACCTCTCCGCCCCCCGGATCAACGGCAAGGGGCTCGCGGTCGACCCCGATTCGGTGGCCCAATACCTCGACAACACCCTCGCCCCCGACCGGCTCGAGGCCTTCGAGACGATCTGCCTCGAATCGGACATGCACCTGGCGGAGGTCGCTGCCTGCCATGCGATCCTCGCCGAAGTGGCGAAGCATCCGGAGGTCTTGCCCCCCCTCGATGCCCCCCATCGTCGGCAGCTCCTCGAGGCGATGCGGCATCGGGTCGCTGCCCATCCGGAGGTGATCGCCGGCCAGCCCCCTGGCGGGCGCGCTGGCGCACCCCGCCGGCCGGAGGTGACACAGCCGGTCCAGGCCCCCTTCGAGCCCTGCGAGCGTGCCCCCGCACCAACCCCCCAGGGGCCTGTCGCCTCGGTGGATTCCCCCCCCTCTAGAACGCCCTGGGGGGCGTGGGCCCTGGCCGGGTCGGCGCTCCTGCTCCTGGCCGTACTCGCGGCGCTGCTGGCCCAATCGGCTGGCTTGTTCCGCGCCGCGCCGCGCCCTAAGGAGGCGGTTGCCCGTCTCGACGGCGGGCAAGTCCCCGCCCCTCCCGGGCCGATCGGGGGCGAGCCCGCCGCCGCGGAGGACGTGGCCCCGCCCGCCAACGCCGCGATCGCCGCTGCCGCGGGAGCGCCGCGCGGCCTGGCCGAGCTCCTCGCCGCCGCCGATGCCGACCCGATTCCTCCTGTCGGCCCGGCTGACGGCGCACCAGCCGGCAACACCGACACGGTGGACGGCGGAGCCCCGACTTTCGAGGCGGCGCTCGGGCCCGGAGACTTTACCGGAGCCGATCCGGGACCAGAGGCCGAGGCGACGATGCCCGACCCGGGGCCGAGGAAGGTGCGGGCCGGCGAGGCCCTGGCGATCGCCGCTGGAGTCCGTCCGCGAAAGCCCATCAACCCGCCGCCGCGGGGTGGGGGAGGAGAGGGGATCGCGGTGAAGGACGGAGGGGACGATCTCGCCGCCGCGGTCGGCCTCGAAGGGGACGGTGGGGCCGCGGCGGAGAGCCTCGGGTTTGTCGCCGCCGATGGCCTCCTCCTGCGGGCTGTGGTCGCGGGGGACCGGGCGTGGTGGGTGCCGATCGGCGTCGGCACGCCGCTGCATGCGGGGGAGACGCTCATCGTCCCTCCCGGCATGCAGCCCGAGCTCAACCTCGCCGGCGTGTCGCTCCGCGTCCTGCCCCGATCGTTGATCACGCTCGAGACCGCCGCCGACGGTACGCCTCGGGTCGGGGTTGTGGAGGGGCGCGTCGTCGCCCGGGCCGCCCGGGGAGAGACGCGGCTGGGAATCGTCGCCGGCGGGATCGCCGGAACGGTCACCGCCGGGCTGGACGGCGCGGTGACGGCCGAGCGGGCCGCGGTCTGGGGCCCGGGGCTCGGTGAGGTGGCGGTGGTCGCCGAAGTGATGGCCGTGGGGCGACTTGTTCGCTGGATTCCTGACGCCGACGGGGCGGCGGTCGACCTTCCGGCCCGAGGGGGATTGCGGTGGGAATCGACCGCGCCGCAGCAGACGGCCTCCCTTCCTCCCGGCCGGGTGCCCCCCTGGGGAATCGGTGGGGAGCGGATCGAGCCACTCGCGCGGAATGCCGCCGAAACGTTCACCGCCCGGCTCCTGGCCCTGCCGCCGGAGAGCGATCCCGCTGCCGGGCTCGACGACGTGACGCTCGCCCTAGCGATCGATCGGCGGGTCGAGAACCGGGTCTTTGCGGCCACCCTCCTCGCGCTCGAGGGGAGCTACGAGGTGGCCGTCGAAGTCCTCTGTGCCGAGGGGCCCAGCAAGCGCCTCGAGGGGCGTCAATGGCAGAGCCTCGAGGCGGCTACCATACCCCTCGCCCTCACCCGGGGGGTGGAGTCGTCGGCCCGGCTCCGCAAGGCCTGGGAGGATCGCGGACCCCCCGGCCGGGCCGAGCTCCTGATGGCGATGGCGCGCGGCCCCGAAGATCCCGACCTTGCCGCGGGTGCCGGCGCGACCCTCGTCGAAGCGCTGGCCTCCACCGAGCTGGTCGTCCGTCGGTATGCCCTCAAGAATCTCGTCGACATCGTCGAGCCGTCGGTTTTCGATTCTGCCCGCTTCCGGCCCGATGCCCCCGAAGAGGCCCGCCGCGACGGCGTTGCCTGGTGGCGATCCCTCCAGGAAAAAGGCCTCATCAGGCGGAGTCGCTGACCGAAAGCGCCCCCGCGGCGGGGGCTTGCGGGGGACCGCGGGTTGGAAAGATGCCTGCCGGGGCCGTCTGCCGGCCGAGGTTTGTCGAAGCATCAGGGCCAGTGGTATGCTCTGATTGATCATAGGCCGTTCCAGGCCTGCCATGGGGCGGGCATTCCCCGTTGGTTTGGAAGGATATTCCGGGTGCAGACGAAACTCTCGGTACGGCATGGTCAACTCAGCCCGGCCACCCAGTCGAAGATCACCGCGAAAGTGGCGAGGCTGAAGCGCTATTTCGACGGCCTGACGGCCCTCAACGTCACCGTCGACCTCCAGAATCCAGCGCTCCCGGCCGTCGAGATCGTGGCCTCGGCGGAGCACTTCCACGAGATGGTCAGTCATGACGTCTCCGGGCATCTGTGGCGGAGCGTCGATGGCTCCGTTCAGAAGCTCGAGCAGCAGCTCCGCAAGCACAAGGAAAAGACCCGGGATCACAAGCACGTGCAATCGTCGAGAAAAGTCTGATTCCCGGAGTGGCTCCCCGGTGAACGCCCCGGCGGCACGGGGCACGGGGAGGCTGCGAAGCAGGCGGGGCCGGGCAGCCCCGGGTGCGAAGGCCACGGATCCGAGCCCCCAGCGGGCGGGATCCGGATCGGGAATCCCCACGAGAAACCACAGTATGAAGTTTTCCGATTTCGTCGCGACAGATGCGATCCGTTCTCACGTCGATTCGTCGACGAAGGAAGGGGTGATCCGGGAGATGGCGACGGCGCTGGTCGAGGCCGGCCGGATCCCCGCCTCCGACCTCGAAAGCATCGTCAAGGCGATTTTGAAACGCGAAGACCTGGGGACTACTGGCATTGGGCGCGGGGTGGCGGTGCCGCACACAAAGCACCCCAGCGCTGATCGGCTGGTGGGAACGGTGGCGGTGAGTCAGGAGGGGATCGACTTCGACAGCCTCGACGGCGATCCGGTCCATCTTTTCTTCCTCCTCGTTTCCCCCCCCGATCAGCCCGGTCAGCATCTGCGGGCGCTCGAGAACATCTCCCGGCAACTGCGCGACGATGCGTTCTGCCGGGAATTGAAGGCGGCAAAGGCTCCGGCTGACATCCAGCATCTGCTGGAGGCGGCCGACAACCATGGCATGGTCTCTTGACGGAGACGGTGGCTTTCGATGCAGCAGGTGGTCTCTCGGGATGTCGTGGTGGGATTGAAGCAGGGGCTCCATGCCCGGCCTGCGGACATGCTCGCGCGTGAGGCGCGGAAGTGGCAATCGAGGATAGAACTGGTTTCCATGTCGCAGCGGGTCGACGGCAAGAGCATCCTCGAGGTGCTGACGCTTGCCGCCGAGGAGGGGACGAGGCTGGTGGTGGAGGTCACCGGACCTGATGCTACCGAGGCGCTCGCCGCGATCGGGCGGCTTTTCGACGGCAATTTTCATGAGAACGACGAGACGGCCGTGAACACCGCCGGGCGGACCACGACGCCGTGAGATGAACTGACTTTGTCCGTCGGCCCCGGGGGCCGACGGAAGACCGACTCCGACACAACCAAGGAGCCGCGACCAGTTGCCTGGCGCGAACCGGGGTGGGGATTCGATCGCAGCCATTGGGCCGTGCGATCTCCCCGGCACCGTTTCCGCGCCGGTGGCTGGGTTGCGCCCCATGCTCAAACTCCAGGGAATCGCCGTTTCACCCGGCGTCACGATCGGCGAGGCGCTCGTCCTCGACAGCGAGGGATTTCGGATCCCGCGCCGGTTCGTGGCCCGCAGTGCCGTCGACACCGAGCTCGAGCGGCTTGCCAACGCCGTCGCCGAGACCAGCCGCGAGATCGAGCGCAACCGCGACGCCATCCAGGCCGAGCTCGGTGGCCAGTACGCCGCCATTTTCGCCGCCCATCTGGCGATGCTCCACGACGCCAAGCTCCAGGCGGAGCTGACCAGCGCCGTCCGTGATAAGAACTTCTGGCCCGAATACGCCGTCAGCCGGACGCTCCGCCGCTACGCGAAGGTGTTCCAGAACCTCGACAACCACATCGCGCAGCGCGCCCACGACATCTACGACATCGAGAAGAGCCTGCTGCGGAACCTCCTCGGCCAGCGGCGGGAGACGCTCGCGGCGATCTCGCAGCCGGTGATCGTTCTCGCTCACAACCTCACCCCCAGCGAGACGGCAAACCTCGACCGCCGGTTTGTCCAGGGCTTCGCCACCGAGCTCGGCGGCCCGGGCAGCCACACCGCGATCGTCGCCGAGGGGCTCGAGATCCCGGCCGTCGTCGGCCTCGGGCCGTTCCTCGCCGATGTCTCCGGCGGCGAGCCGGTGATCCTCGACGGCAACCAGGGGATCGTGATCCTCCAGCCCGACGAGGAGACAATCGCCCGCTACCGCCTCGAGGTGGAGACGGCCCGGACCGTCGCCGCCCGCCTCGACGGCCTCCGCGATCTCCCCGCCGAGACAACCGACGGCGTCCGCATCCAGGTGACGGGGAACATCGAGTTTCCCAGCGAGGTCGAGCAGTGCCTCTCCCGCGGCTGCGACGGCATCGGCCTCTACCGCACCGAGTTCCTCTATCTGACGAGCCCCCGCGAGCCGACCGAGGAGGATCATTTCGCCGCCTACAGCGAGGTGGTCCGCTCGATCAATGACAAGCCGGTGGTGATCCGCACGCTCGATCTCGGCGCCGACAAGATGCGCACCGAGAAGACGCCGGAGGAGGAGCGCAATCCCTGTCTCGGCCTGCGGAGCATCCGGCTGTCGCTGCGGCAGCTGCCGATGTTTCGCACGCAATTGCGCGCCATCCTCCGCGCCAGTGCCATCGGCGACGTCCGCGTCCTCTTTCCGCTCGTCTCCACGATCGTCGAGTTGCGGCAGGCGCGGATGGTGCTCGCGGACGTGATGGAGGATCTGGCGGAGCACGGCATCGCGTTCAATCCGAAGATGCCGGTGGGGATGATGGTCGAGACGCCGGCGGCGGTGATCATGCTCGATGCCTTCATCCGGGAGGTCGACTTCGTGTCGATCGGCACCAACGACCTGATCCAGTACACGCTGGCGGTCGATCGGGGCAACAAGGAAGTGGCAGAGCTTTACAACGCGTCCGATCCGGCGGTGCTGCGACAGTTGCGGCGCTCGCTGGACGTAGCGCGGGAGGCCGGCGTGCCGGCTAACGTTTGCGGACAAATGAGCGGCAGCGTGATGTACACGCAGCTCCTTCTGGGACTCGGCCTGCGCCAGATGAGCGTACCGGCCAGCGCGATCCCGGAAATCAAGCAGGTGTGCCGAAGTGTTTCGGTCGCCGAGTGCCGCGGAATTGCCGAGCGGGCGCTGGCCATGGACAGCGCCCGTGAGGTGAAGGCCTTCTTGCGCGACCAAATGCGTCGCCTGCTCTCCGAGTCGGTCGCCTGACG
>SIAG01000180.1 GCA_009691925.1 Planctomycetaceae bacterium | reverse complement strand
CGGCCGATGAGGGCGAGCAAGCGCCGCATCCTCGCCAGAGAGAACGACCCGTTGCCCCCGGGGCCGGTTGGAGACTGTCGCTCGTAGTTCACCCGCGAATCGAGCCACCCGAGAACCTTTGCCAGCGCCGCGCTGCCGTGCTGACTGGGGTGGGTCGACCGTGATCGGGGCATCTTCCGCAAACTCCCACGGCGTCGTGAATCACCCGAGTGTACCGCCACTACGGCCCCGCTTCCCCCGGCCAATCGGCCTTGATCGCCGGGCGCGTTTCCGAGACGCTCCACCGCCGCTCGCCACGCTCGCCACGTGATCCCCATGCTCGCACCATCGCCATTTGTCGCCCTCGACCTCCCCGCCCCACGCCGGCGGATGCCGGTGGTGAGAGCGGGCATGGCCCGGATCATGATTCTGATGGCGGTGCTGCTTGTCGTCGTGGGCCATCCTGCCCTGGGCCAGGCGCCCCCCGAAATCCTCGGCACCCCCCCGGCTCTCCCACCGGCTCAGCCGTTCCCCGCCTTCCCGCCGCCGCCGCCGACCGTCTCCGGGAGCCCCTTCCCGACCGCTCCGGTCTTTCCGCCGCCGCTGGTATCGCCCCCGGGCAGCAGTGTCCCCGATCCTGCCCCGCTGACGTCCGGGCGGGTGGGAAGTGGCGTGCCGCTCGACGGCAGTATCGTACCGGCGCCGATGTATGTCCCCGACCCGAGCGATTTCGGCGGGTACGCCGCCCTCCCCCAGGCGGTCGCCACCGACATCCTCCCGGAGTGGCCGCGCTGGTTTGCCGGCGCCAGCGGTCTGATCATGACCCGCACTCTGCCGTCTTCAACGGCCACGATGCAGCCCTCCGCCGGGCTGACCACGCTCACCACAGCGTCGGCGCCGGCCACCTGGCCCGGGGGCCTCGACTTCCAGGTCGGCCGGTGGATGGGTGACCGGCAGACCTGGGCCCTCGAGGGGATCTATTGGGGCGTCTATGGCCTCGGCACTTCGGCGACGGTGACGGGGACGGGAATCGACGCGATCCCCCAGGCGCCGGGCGTCACCCTGGCGGGATCACCCGCCTCGGCCTTCCTTGCCGCTGCCACGCAGCAGCAGATAGCCCGGTCCGATCTCGTCAACAACGTCGAGATCAACTGGCTTTATCGCCTCACCGATCGCCCCGAGTTTCCCTCGCTCGACGGCCGCCTCGGCTTCATGTGGTTGGTCGGCTTCCGGTTCTTCGAGCTCCAAGACGTGCTCGCGCAGACGTCGACGTCGTCGACACTTCCGCCGTCGTCAGTTGGCGCCAATCAATCGCTCCTCTCGGTGGCGACCAACAACAACCTCTACGGTGCCCAGGTGGGGGCCAAGGCCGACTGGCGGATCGCGCCGCGGATCCGGCTCTCCGCGGTGCCGAAGTTCATGATCGGGGGCAATGCGATCACCAACACCACCGAGCTGACGACGATCAATGGCTCGGGGGCCACCTTCTCCGGCGGTCAGCCGGTAAACGTCCATTCGACCCTCGGGGTCTTCTCCTGGCTGGGGAGCGTCGATAGCTCGGTGGCCTGGGATGTCACCGACCACTGGAGCCTGTCGCTGGGATACCGCGTCGTCGGTGTGGGGAACATCGCCCAGGCTGACGGCCAGTGGCCGTCGACGCTCGCCGCGCCGAGTGCGCTTGAGGGGATCGGTGCCGGCTCAAGCACGATCCTCCACGGCGGGTTCGCCGGCTTTCAGGGCCGGTACTGAAGGCCCCCCGCCTGATCGGTGAGCGATCCCGGGGCGATCCTCAAGCCCGACGCACCGCTCGGCTCACCGCGAGCAGTAGTCGATCGCCCTGGCGATCTCGCTCTTGAGATCCTTGCGAGCCACGATCCGGTCGACGAACCCGTGCTCGAGGAGAAACTCGCTGGTCTGGAAGCCCTTGGGGAGCTCGACGCGGATCGTCGCCTTGATCGTCCGCGGGCCGGCGAAGCCGATCAGCGCCCTCGGTTCGGCGAAGCAGAGATCACCGAGCGATGCGAAACTTGCCGCCACGCCGCCCATCGTCGGGTTGGTGAGAACGGAAATGAACACGCCGCCGGCCTGGGAATAGCGGGCCAGGGCCGCCGACACCTTCGCCATCTGCATCAGCGACAGGATCCCTTCGTGCATCCGGGCGCCTCCGCCCGAGGCCGAAATGATGATCAGCGGGAGCTTCTGCGGGGTGGCGCGCTCGATGAGCCGGGTGAGCCGCTCTCCGACGACGCTCCCCATGCTCCCCATGATGAACGACGAATCGGTGACGCCGCAGGCCACCCGCCGGGCCCGGATCATGCCGGTGCCGGTAAGGGCCGCGTCCGACAGACCGGTCCGCTTCTGCTCGGCCACAAGCCGCTCGGCGTACGGTTTCTTGTCGCGAAAACCGAGCGGATCTGTCGGACGGAGGCCGGCGTCCCATTCCTCGAAGGTCCCGGCGTCGCAGAGTTGCTCGATCCGGGTCGCCGCCGAGACATACCAGTGGAATCCGCACTTCGGGCAGACATTGAGGATCTCCTCCGCTTCCTTGCGGTAGATCGTCTGCTGGCAGCCGTCACATTTTTGCCACAGCCCTTCGGGTACCCCCCGTTTCGGCCGCGGAGGCCGCGGCGCCGGGGATGTCGGGGAGGAGGGGGATGCCGGGGACGGCTTCGTGGCAGCGGCCGGCTCATGGCCGATCGCCGCCACCTTGCCGGCGGGCTGCGAAGTGGCGGGGGGGGAACGTCGTTCCATGCGACCGGTCGGGGGGGAAATGAAACGGCCCGGACGGAAGTCCACGGGGCGACGCTGCCCGGCCGAAGGGTCAGTGTAGTCGCTTGCCCGGGAGCGGTGCTGCGCCGTTCTCGCCGCCCCCGCTGTGGCCGGGGGGCCGGGGAGCGGAGCAAGGAGCGACCGCCTCACCGCAGTGGGGCGGGATGGCGGATGCACGGGGGAAATCAACAAGTTCGCCGCGGGCGGCGGTCTTCAGGACTGGGCCAGCCCCAACCGTCCGCGGAGCGTCGCCAGGGCGCTGGCGCCGGCCAGCAGTCCGACCCCGGCGGCCGTCAGCGATGGCCTAGCAGGGAGCGGGGCGACGGGCAGCTCGACCGCTGCGGCACCCGACGCCGAAACCTCCCACAGGTCCCCCACCGGTTCGCCGGTCATCAAGGCCTGGATGATCCGATTAAGAGGTTGGGGCACCACCACCGCCACGCGCTCCCCGGGATGGCGGGCGACGATCTTCCCGATCGCCTGATTGATCCTGTCACGGGCAGCGGCGAGGGGCTCCCCGTCCGGCGGCACCACCCTCCAGGGATCCTCCTCCCACTGCCGGGCCAAGCGGGGTTGCCGGCGACGGATTTCGCTTACGAGCATCCCCTGCCAGAGCCCGAGATCGAGGCCCACCAAGAGTGGCACCCGTCGGGGCACGAGGCCGAGCGACGCGCCGATCAGATCGGCCGTCTCGACAGCGCAGATCGACGGCGAGGTGTAGAGAGCGACGGGGGGCGCCGCCGCGAGGTCGCGGCAGGTGTCCCGGGCGGCGGCCAGACCGGCCGGCGCCAGCGGGATGTCGAGATTGCCGCGGATGCGGCCCCGCAGATCGTAGTCCGTCGGACCTGTTCGGATCACGACGAGGAGATCAGCCATCGAGAGCGAGGCTCCTGAGGGGATGGTCCGCGGCTCGGGCCGCGTCGCTGGCGATCCGTTCGAGGTCGCGGATCGCAACGGCGTAGTCGGGGGACTTGATCACAGCACTCCCGGCGACGATGTACTCTGCCCCCGCGGCGGCCACGGGACCGATCGTCGTCTCCGAGATGCCACCGTCGACACACAGACGGACATGCCGATGGCCATCGGATCGGGCCTTAGCCAGCGCCGCGAGTTTGCCGAGGGCGGCCGGGTCGAAGGCCTGACCCCCGAAGCCCGGTTCGACGCTCATCACGAGGACGCCATCGCAGTGATCGAGGAGGGCGAGGGCGCGGTCGACAGGGGTCTTCGGGCTAATCGAGAGATGGGCGCGGGGGCCGAGGCTGCGGATCGTGTCGAGCGTCCGCGCCGCATCGGGCAGGGCTTCGACATGGACCGTGAGGATGTCGGCACCGAGGCGGGCGTAGTCGGCCAGCCAGCGATCCGGCTCGGCCACCATTAGATGGACCTCGACGGGGACCGTTGCCACGCGGCGAACCGCTTCCACCACCACCTGCCCATACGTCAATTGCGGGACGAACACACCGTCCATGATATCGAGGTGGATCGCAGCGGCACCGGCCTCCTCGAGCCGGACGACCTCGGCCGCCAGTTGGCCGAAGTCACACAGCAAGAGGGCTGGAAAGACGACGGGACCGCGGCGCTCGACCCGGGCGGCGAGAGCGTCGGAGGCGTGGCGTGGGGAACAATTTCCGGCCGCAGACTTCACACGCATCGGTCGTTCGTCGCGACCGGCCTGCATCGATGGTCGCCGGCGGTCGCTCCCAAAATGGAAACCCTTCGCCGACGAAAAAAAGTCTACCATCGGCCCCCGCCAATCCCGAGAGCCCCAGCCTTTTTTCGCGCCGTTGTCGGGGCGCAACCGCCGTCAGCAGATAGGCTTGCAGACAATCAAATAGCGCCGGTATGACTTCCTGAAAACCCTCCCCGACACCCCAGCCCGAGGGCCGATCGATGACCTCCTCCCCGTCACCGGCCGGCGATTCCCCGCGGCTCTCAGGCCCGCGGGCCCATGTCCTCCACGAAGCCAACTACGCGCAGCTCCTGGCGCGGCGCCCGAATGTCGCCGTGTTGCCGTGGGGGGCGACCGAGGCCCACAACTGGCACATGCCCCACGGCACGGATGTTGTCGAGGCGGTATCGCTGGCCGAACGCGCCGCGGATCTCGCTGTCGCCTCCGGGGCGCGGGTGATCGTCCTCCCCGCGATCCCCTACGGCAACAATGCCCAGCAGCAGGATCAGGTGGCCACGGTCCACTTCTCCACCGCGACGGCGCTGGCGATCCTTCGCGATATGACCGACAGCCTTGCCCGCCAGGGGATCGACCGCCTCGTGATCGTCAACGGGCACGGGGGGAACGACTTCAAGCCGATGGTTCGCGACTGCCAGTTGACCTCAAGCCTGACGATCCTTGTCGTTGACTTCTGGCGCCTCTGCCCCGACGTCCTGGCCGCCACCTTCCCCGACCCGGGGGATCATGCCGGGCAGTTGGAGACCTCGCTCCTCCTCCATCTTCGTCCGGAATGGGTGGAGATGGAGCGGGCCGGCAGGGGGGCGGCGGCGGCGCGGCTCCCCGACGGCATTCGCCAAGCGAACGCCTGGACGCCGCGCCCCTGGTCGAAGGTCCAGCCCGACACCGGCAGCGGCGATCCGGCCGGGTCTTCGGCCGCCCTGGGGGCCCGCTACTTCGAGGCGGCGGCCGCGTCGCTGGCCACCCTCCTGACGACCGTGTCGGGGCTCGACCGTGGCACCGACGTCTACGGTTGAACGCCGCGGTCCGTGGCCCCCGACCTCGCCGCCTGGGCCCGCGCTCGCAGCACGCCGGTGGGGGTGCAAAAGTGGCAGTCGGACGCCTGCTACGAAGCGGCGACGACCTTTCTCCTCGAACAGGCCGATGCTGCGGCCGGCCCTCGGCAGCCACAACCTCCGTTCGCTCGCGCCCGGCATGGCGGCTGCCGGGCACCTCGGCCTGGCGCAGTCGGCGCTCGAGATCCAGATGCTTTACGGCATGGGTGACTCGGAGAAGCGGGCGGTCACCGAGGCCTGCCGGCGGGGAATCCCACCGCGATTGAGACCGCGGGCCTGATTGCGAGGATTGCGTGGCGCGGGGGGGCGCTCATGAAAGCCTCATAATCCCCTTCCACACTACGAGTAGTCTCTCAGCGCCCCCGCGGCGGGCCGTCGGTTCATTCTCTAGGAGTCGTCGGATGCCCTCCACGTCCAAGCGGTTGCGGTCGGTGTCTTTGCGAGTGCTCTCGTCGCGGGCAATCACGCTGCCGTCGCTGAGGCTACGGGCTTTCCTGGGCCTCGCGGTCTGGTTGACGGCCGTCGGTGCCGGCATGGCCCAGGACATCGATCCCGATCTGAAGCCATACACCAAGGTCGGTGGAGAGGTTGCCGGAACGCTCAAGTCTGTCGGCTCCGACACGATGAACAATCTCGTCTCGCTGTGGGTCGAGGGCTTCAAGAAGTCGTATCCCGGGGTCCGGGAGGGGATCGAGGGGAAGGGATCGGCCTCCGCCCCGCCGGCGATGACCGAGGGGACGGCGACCTTCGGCCCGATGAGCCGCGACTGGAAGCCGTCTGAGATCGACACCTTCAAGGAGAAGCACGGCTATCCCCCGACGGTCGTCCCCGTCGCGCTCGACATGCTCGCCGTCTTCGTCCACAAGGACAATCCGATCAGAAGTCTGTCGCTCGAACAGATCGACGCCATCTTCTCCAAGAACCGCAACGGCGGAGCGAAGGCCGATATCCGCACCTGGGGCGATCTGGGGCTCGAGGGGGAATGGAAGAACAAGCCGATCAGCCTGTACGGCCGCAATGCCACCAGCGGCACCTACGGCTACTTCAAGGAGAACGCGCTGTTCAAGGGGGACTTCAAGCCGACGGTCAAGGAGCAACCGGGGAGCTCGGCGGTGGTCCAGGCCGTCGCCAGTGACAAGGCGGGGATCGGCTACAGCGGCATCGGCTACGCCACGGCCGATGTCCGCGCCGTTCCGCTCTCGCTGAAGACCGGCGGCGAGCCGGTCACGACCGCACCCGAGAACGCCTACAGCGGCGACTACCCGCTCGCCCGCTTCCTCTACTTGAGCGTCAATCACAAGCCGGGGACCGACCTCGATCCGCTCCGCCGCGAGTTCCTCCGCTACGTGCTCAGCTCCACCGGCCAGGCCGACGTCAAGAAAGATGGCTACCTGCCGGTCACCGCCGTGGTCGCTAGCGAGGCGCTCGGCAGCGTCGGCGCCGCGGCCCCGTGATCCCGACGCCACCATTCGAGTTTGCCCTGTTTCCCCTTTTCCGGCGCCGTGACGACGCCCCGAAGCCGGGGTGGTGAATGAATCCCGACGCCAGCTTCACCGGCCGTGCTCGCCGTCGCACCACCCGCCCGGGAGTGCGGTTCGGTGACACGTTGGCCCACGCGGTGATCACGCTCGGCGGGATTGGCACGATCGTCGCCGTGCTGTTAGTGGGATTGTTCCTCCTCGCGGTCGCCCTGCCGCTGTTCCGGCCGGCGTCGATCGGGGGGCATGCCACAACAGCCCTCGGGGAAGCGGCGACGGAGGGAAACCGAGTCCTTCCGGTGATTGCCCTGGGCACCGACGAGAGCGGCGAAATCGGCTGGAGCCTCGATCTCGGCGTCGGCAGGATGCGGCTGCTCGATCTGGCCGCGGGCGCGCTGGTCCTCGATCGGCCCTTGGAGGCCGCCGGCGTGGATCTCTCCGCCGCGACGGTGCTGCGGGTCCATCCGGGGAGCACGCTGGCCGTCGTCGGTTTCGGTGACGGCGCCTTCCGGCTCGCGGCGGTCGGCGTCGAGTCGACCTACATTCCCGCCGCCGAGGTCGCGGTCGATGTCCGGACGCTGCCGGTCGGTGGGGCACGGCCCGACGCGGAGGGCGCGGTGCTGCGGACCGGGGTCGATCGGTGGGCCCGGATCCGGGTGGTTGCCGCGGCGGCCGGTGAGCCGACGCGCGAACTCTCGGGGGGGATCGTCGATGTCGACGTTACGCCGCTCTCCGGCGGCCCGCTCGTCGCGGCGGTCGATGACACCGGTGCGATCCGGGTGGAGCGCCGCTCGACGAAGCGCAACATGCTTACCGGGAAAGAAGTCACGAAGCGGGATGGGGCGACGATTCCGGCTGATGGGGGGGGGGATGACGCCGTGGCAGGGGCGCTGCCGTTTCGAGCCGTTCATCTCCGGCTTTCGGAACTGGGGGATCAGCTGTGGGCGATCGCCGCCGACGGCCGCGGCCGGCGCTATGCGATCCGCGACATCGATCGCCCCGTGCTGATGGAGTCATTCGACGCCGGGAGCGGTGCCGACGTCACCGCGGTCGTCCGGCTGTTCGGCGGCAATGCGCTGGCGGTCGGGGATTCCGCCGGCGTCGTCCGCGTCTTCTTCACGTCGCGGCAGACCGATGCCGCCGCCGAGGACGGGCTCGCCGTCCTCGCTGCCAAGACCTTCCCGGCCGCCGATCCCGCCCGGCCGGCGGCGGTGACGACCCTGGCCGCCT
>SIAG01000179.1 GCA_009691925.1 Planctomycetaceae bacterium | reverse complement strand
GAAGGGGATCATCGCGCAGAAGCTGTTAAAGTCGATCCGCGAGGGGGTCAGCCGGGTGCCGATCTGCGAGGTAATGTTTTTCGATGTCCTCGTGAGGAAGTACGTCCTCGAGGAGCAGGATCATCTCCTCGCCGACCACATCAAGAAGTCGTTCCGGGACGGCATGCAGGATTTCACGATGAGCCTCAAGAGCCTCATCGACCAAGGGCTCATCGACCGCAACGACGCGCTCGAGGTCGCCCCCAATCGTGAGGCGCTGATGATGGCGCTCAAGGGCATCGGAGTGACGTGATGCGACGATTGTCGACGAACATTCTTCCCGCGGCCGTCGTGGGCTGGGCCCTCGTGCTCACCGCCACACCGGGCTTGGCCCAGGGCTGGCCCGCGCCGAATCCGCAGTGGGCGACTCGCGAGACCGGGGGCGGGCTGTCGATCCTGCCGCTAGTCTGCTGGTGGCTGCAGGTCGTCGGCTGGGCGTTGACGAGCGACTGGATCACGCGCGATTCGGCAAAGCTCGACCTGCGGCCCAATCTCTGGGGAGCGCTGGCCGCCTTCCCGTTCACGGTGGCGGCCCTCCTGGCCTGGGTGATCCCCTCCTCGATCGCCGGCCAGGTGGTCATGGCGCTGGCCTGGCTGATCCCGGCGCTGGTCTACAGTTCGCAGCACAACGCCAAGGTGGGCAAGTCAGACAAGGTGCTCACCGGCGGGCACATGCGCCGCCTCTTCTCCCGCTTTATGGCCCAGTTCGGCGTCAAGATCGAGGCCGAGGTCGAGCCGGTCGAGGCTCTCCCCCCACTCACCTTCCAGGCCGCCGGGGGCAAGTCGAGCGACGACAACAAGGGGCGCCTCGAGCGGGCCCTGGCCACCGAGGGGATCGAGGAAGCGAAGAAGATTCTTCAGATGGCCGTCAGCTCGCGGGCCTCGACGGTGCTCATGGAATGGAGCCCGACCGACGTCAACGTCCGGCACGAGGTCGACGGGGTGTGGATGCCGCGGCGGATGCAGGCCGCGAGCGGATCGCGGCGGCGGGCCGAGGTGTGGGCCGACGAGCCGCCGATGGAGCGGCATGCCGCCGACGCGGCAATGGTGTCGATCAAAACGCTCTGCGGGCTCGATCCGAAGGAGCGCCGCGGTCGCCTCGCCGGCACCTTCGCCGTGCAGGCGGAGGGGAAGCCGCGAAATTGCAAGCTCATGGTGCAGTCGGCGCCGACCGGTGAGCAGGTGCTGATCCAGGTCGACACGCCGTCGGTGGTCTTCAAGTCGATGGGCGACCTGGGGGTCCCCAAGGCGATCTCCGATACGATCTCCCAACTGCTGGGCCTCGAGAAGGGGCTCGTCGTTCTCTCGTCGCCGGCAGCCGCGGGGCTGACGACGACGTTCGACGTCGTCGTCTCGTCGGCCGATCGTCTGCTCCGCGACTTCATCTCGATCGAGGATGCCGCTACCCCGCCGCGCGAGATCCAAAACGTCAAGCCGGTTCGGTACGATGCCCGCGCGAACATCACCCCTGTCGCCGCCCTCGAGGGGGCGATGCGCGAGTATCCGGCGGGGATCGTCACCCGTGATCTGCGCGACAAGGATCTCGCCCTCGAGCTCATCAAGCACGCCGACGACAGCAAGTTCTTGATCATCAGCCTCCGCGCCAGTGACGCCATCGACGCCGTCAGCAAGCTCCTCGCCGTGGGGATCCCGCCCGATCTCCTCGCCCGCACACTCCTCGGCTCCCTCTCGCAGCGGCTCGTCCGCAAGATCTGCCCGAAATGCCGCGAGGAGATCGAGATCACACCGGAGATGGTCGCGAAATACAAGAAAACGAAGGAAGAACTGGCGACTCTTCGACGCCCCAGCGAGACCGGCTGCCGGATCTGCTCGGGGACCTCCTACTTCGGCCGCACGGCGATCTTCGAGCTCGCTTCCGGCGAGACTCTGCGGAAGGCGGTCTCCAAGAAGGCCGATGCCCAAGTCCTTCGGCAGGCGGCGGCCAAGGACGGCATGAAGCCGATGCGCGACGAGGGGATGCGGCTGGTGCTCGATGGCACCACCGCGATGGAGGAGATGCAGCGGGTCTTCGCGCCGAAGTCCGGCAGTGAATCGGGAGCCTCATCACGATGATCGTCAATCTCCTTCTCATCCTCGTCTTCCTGGCGATCGCGCTCGTCCTCGCGCGCGAAGGGCTGTGGAGCGGGCTTGTCATGCTGCTGAACATCGTCGCTGCCGCGACCTTTGCCACCGCTTGGTTCGAACGGCTCGCCGGCTTCCTCGACGCAAAGTTGCCCTCCTACACCTACCTCATCGATTTCCTCTGCCTGTGGGGGATCTTTGCGGTCGTGCTCCTTGTCATGCGCCTGATCACCGACCGGGTGTCGACCACAAAGGTCAAGTTTCTGCGGCAGGTGGAGATCGTCGGTGGCCCGCTGGTGGCGGTGATCACCGCCTGGGTGATGGTCTGCTTCGCGGCGGCGAGCCTCCACACCGCGGCCGTGCCCCGGGCCCTCGTCCAACCGACCCCCGAGAGCCGGATGTTCTTCGGCTTCGCCCCCGACCGGAAATGGCTCAACTGGGTGAGGTTTGCTACGCAGAGCGGTCCGTTTGCCTATCCCGAGGAGAGCGCGATTGTGTTTGACAAGGATGGCGATTTCATTCTTCGGTACGCGGATCGACGCCTGAAACTGGAGCAGTCCGAGGGGCTGCGGGTGAATGCCAACTGACCTGCCCGATCCCGCCGGCGTCACGGATGTCCCCGGCTACCGGCCGGTGAGCGTGCTGGCGGTGTTCGCTCTGATTGCCGGCATGCTCTCGGCGACGGCGACTTTCTCCCCGGCGCTGCTTGTCGTGCCGCTGATCGCCTCGGCCCTGGCGGTGGTGGCGCTGAAGGATGTCTCGCCCCGCGGCGACGGCGAGGAACGGACCGGTTTCAACGATCGCAAGACCGGCCGCTGGTGGGCCTTGGCCGGGCTGGCGCTGGCCGTCGGCTTCGGCACGCAGTCGGTGGCGACGAGCCTGACGCAGCGTTCGGTGGCATTTGCGAGGTCCGAGGCTGCGGCCAGGATGTTCCTCGACATGGTCCGGGAGGATCGGCTCGGGGAGGCGATCAAGACCTGCCTGCCGCAGGTCATCCCACCGCCGATGGGGACGGGGTTCGGGGCCGTCGCCACGCCCGACGTCCAGGAGAAGCAGGCCGAGGCCGCGCTTGCCGGCATGGAGATCATCCAGAACATCCGCGGGTGCGGCGGTGCTGCCGCTATCGACCTGCACTGTGTCGGCCCCGAGGATCGCTTCCCCAACTCCTGGGCCGTCGACGTCGTCATCAGCTCGTGCGAGGGGCGCTCCAAGCCGCTCGAGATCCGGATGCTGATGCAGTCGAAGCCGGTGACGCGTGGCCAGCGGATGTATGACAACTGGATGGTCGCCGGGATCGCCCCCAACGTCGGGCAGTAGCGCGGCCGGCGATCGATGACCGCACCGCGCGTGATGGGCCGGCGCCGCGGCGCCGGTCAGGCATCCCGCAGCCCGAAGGGGCGGGCGGCGTCGAGCGTCTCGGCTCCGGCAGCGAGCATGACGAGGCGGTCGAATCCGAGCGCCGCGCCGACGCCCTCCGGCATCGTGGGGCCGTGGGCCGCGAGGAGTCGACCGGGAACGGGGAGAGGGGGCCGGCCGCCGGCAACACGGATCCGGTTGGCCTCGTCGATCCGGGCGGCGAGGAGCGCACGGCTGGTGTCTTCCTCCCAGCCGTTGGCCAGCTCCACCCCGTCGACGAAGAGTTCGAAACGGCGCGCGAGGCGGGGATCATCGGGATCGAGCCGTGCGAAGGCCGACTGCCTGGCCGGCCAGAGCTCGAGCGCCGTCGGCCGCCCGCCGCGACCGAGCCGCGGGCCGACGACCTCCGAGAGGAGGACTTCGAACCACAGATCGGCGTCGTCGTCGGTGCCGTGCGGTGCACAGACGCCGAGGCGGTGCCCGGCCGCGCGCCAGTCGGCAGGGGTGGCGGCGAGGAGGTCGATGCCGGCGTGAAGCCGGAAGGCATCGCGGCAGGAGAGACGCTCGAGGCCCTCCGTGCCGAGGACATCGCGGCAGATGGTGGCGAGGAGCGGCGCGGTCGAGTCGAGCGTGGCCCCCGGGGAATACCACTCGAGGAGGACGAACTCGACGTCGTGGAGGGCGCCCCGCTCCCCGGCCCGGAACGAGCGGGCGAACTGGTAGATGGCCCCCGATCCCTCCGCCAGGAGGCGCTTCATGAGCGCCTCCGGGCTTGCCTGGAGCCACTGCAGTGGGGCGTCGCCGCCGTCGACCGCGACCGGGATCGGATCGATGTGTGCCTCGGGGAGCACCTCGAGCGAGAGGATCGGCGTGTCGACCTCGATGAATCCCGCGCCGTCGAAGCGCTCGCGGAGCGCGGCGCGGACGCGGGCGCGGTGAGCGAGACGCCCGCGCAGCGGTTCGACGCCGATCGAGGGAGCGGGGAGTTTTGCGGAACGGTCGGGCACGCGCGACCCTCGGCGGATGGGAGCGATCAGACGCCGGCGGTGGCCGGTCGCTGCGTGGCCGGATGGCGGGGCTCACGGTACACAAGGACGGGGCAGGGGGCGCGCCGCAGGATCGACTCGGCAACGCTCCCCATCAGGAGCCGGACTAGGCCGGTGCGGCCGTGGGTGCCGAGGATGATCATTTCCGCCCCTTCGTCGGCGGCGATCCGACAGATCTCCGTGGCCGGGTCTCCCATCGCCAGGCGCTGCTCGAACGGGACCGTCGGATCGGCTGGCTTCACCGCCTCGAGCATCGCGCGGATCCGGGCGGTGTCGGGCTCGGGGATGCCGTAGTAGAGCTCTCCTCCGCCGTAGGCCAGGGGGGGCTCCTCGACATGGACGATCAGAAGTCGGGCCCCCTGCTGACGCGCGCGCGTCTCGGCATGGGGGAGGGCCGCGTCACTGGCATGGGAGAAGTCGGTGGAGAAGAGGATCGTCGGCTGCGGCATGAGGGACTCCGGTGGAGAGAAGAGAGGCCGCCGTCCCTGGGCGAGGATCAGACGCTCGGGCATCGAATCGGCTTCATCCTACCGCAGCGGTTCACCCCCGCGCCCCATCCCGCGCCCGTCAGCAGGCCGTGGCAGGCCTGCCCGGGGACACCAAAGCGCCCCATCCCGCGCCCGTCAGCAGGCCGTGGCAAGCCTGCCCGGGGACACCAAAGCGCCCCATCCCGCGCCCATCAGCAGGCCGTGGCAGGCCTGCCTAAGTCAGTGCAGCCGCATGCCGGGCAGGGCGCCGGAATCAGGGGAGAGGAGATAGACCCCCGTGGCGCCGGCGCCGCTGGCGGCCACGACCATCCCCTCGCTCAAGCCGAACTTCATCTGCCGCGGGGCGAGGTTGGCCACCACGACGACGAGCCTCCCCACGAGCGCTGCCGGTTCATGAAAGCCCTTGATCCCGGCGAACACCGTCCGCCGCTCCTCCCCACCCAAGCTGACGGTGAGCTTGAGGAGCTTCTTCGCCTCCGGCACCTCCTCGGCGGTGACGATCCGCGCCACGCGCAGATCGACCTTCGCGAAGTCGTCGATCGTGCACTGGGGGGCGAGGGGCTCGGCGGCGAGAGTCTCGGCGGGATCGATGGGCTCGGTCACGGAGGCGTTTCCAAAAGGAGCGGGATTCGACGGTGAGGATGGTGGCGCGGTCGGCATGGAGGCGGCCACGAGGGCCTCGAGTTGGGGCGCCTCGACGCGGCGCGCGAGGGGCTTGAACGGTGCGACCGGCGCGCCGGTCAAGGGCTGACGCGACTCCTCCCAGGAACGGATCGGGCCGCCCAGGAGCGCACCAGTTTCGGCGGCCAATTCTGGGAGCACCGGCGCCAGGTAGACGACGATCTGGCGGAACAGGTTCAACGCCACGGTGGCGACGTCGCGGAGCTGCTCGGCCGCTTCGGGGCCCGCCTTGGCGAGCTTCCAGGGCTGCGCTGCATCGACGTAGGCATTGGCCCGGTCGGCGGCCGCCATCACCAGCCGCATGGCGCGGGCGAAATCGCAGTCGTCGTAGGCGGCGGCGATCTCAACGCCGTCGATCGCCCCCCGGGCGAACAAGCCGCCGTCGTTGGGGTAGGTTTCCGATAGCTGCTTCCCCGCGAGCCACCGGGCCGTCCGGCTGGCGAGGTTCACCACCTTGCCGACGAGGTCGGAGTTCACCTTGGCGGCGAAGTCGTCGAGGTTCAGGTCGATGTCGTCGATGTCACCGGAGAGCTTCGCGGCGTAGTAGTAGCGGAGTGCCGCCGGATCGAGGTGGTCGAGGTAGGTCCGCGCCAGGACGAAGGTGCCACGGGCCTTCGACATCTTCTCGCCGTTGACGGTGAGGAAGCCGTGGATCCGCACCTTTGTCGGCAGGGCGAGCCCGGCGGTCTCGAGCATTGCCGGCCAGAAGAGGGTGTGGAAGTAGGTGATGTCCTTGCCGATGAAGTGGTGGATCTCGGCTGCCGTTGTGTCGGTGCCGCGGTGCCACCACTCCTTCCATGAGCCCCCCCGCGCCGCTGACCACTCGTCGGTGGCGGCGATGTAGCCGATCGGGGCGTCAAACCACACATACCAGTAATGCCCCGGCGCGTCGGGGATCTCGAAGCCGAAGTAGGGGGCGGGCCGCGAGACGTCCCAGTCGCGGAGCGGCTCGCCGAGGAAATGGCCGGTGAGGTAGTTGGCGATCCGCGGGTCGAGGGCCCCCGATTCCTTCGTCCATTGCCGGAGGAAGTCCTGCATGGGCTCGAGTTGGACAAAAAGGTGCTCGGCCGAGCGAATCTCGGGGGTGGCGCCGGAGAGGGTGCTGACCGGATCGATGAGATCGGCCGGCGAGTAGGTGGCGCCGCACTTCTCACAGGCGTCGCCATACTGGTCGGCCGCCCGGCAGCGCGGGCAGGTGCCGCGGACGAAGCGGTCGGCGAGGAACACCCCCGCCTTCGGATCGAACAGTTGCTCGACATCTCGGCTGACGACGAGCCCCTTGTCGCGCAGGCTCTTCCAGATCTCGCCGCACAACCGCCGGTTGGCGTCGCTGTCGGTGCTGCCGTAGTGGTCGAAACGGACACCGAAGGCGGCGAAGTCGGCGAGATGATCCTCGCGCATCGCCGCGATCAGATCGCGCTCGGAGCGTCCCTCCGCCCGGGCCCGGATCATGATCGCCGTGCCGTGGGTGTCGTCGGCGCACAGATAGACCGCGTTGTGGCCGCGGAGCTTCTGGAAGCGGACGAAGATGTCGGTCTGGATGTACTCGACGAGGTGCCCGAGATGAATCTGCCCGTTGGCGTAGGGAAGCGCCGAGGTCACGAGGATCCGGCGGTGGGTCGGGGCATTCATGGTGGGGGACGCAGGAGGTGGGTGACGCGGCGAGGGGAGCGTACGGGGTGCGTCCGAGGACGGGCGAGAGGGAATTGTAGGAAGGGGTGAGCGAAGGGGGAAACGGCGCAGGCACCAGGGCGACCTGGGAAGCTTTTGCAGACGGGTCGAACGTGAAAGTGGCCTTGCCCGCCGGGGGATGCCCCGGCAGTATCCCGCCGCCGAAGTCCGGCCGGGCCCAATGCGTGCCCGGATCCTCCCGACGCTGCCCCCGAACCGTCAAACAGACCACGGAGCCACGGATGAAGTCGTTCCTCCGCGCCGCCGCGTGGGCCGCGCTGTCGGTGGTGGGCTTGTCGGCGGTGGCCGGACCCCCGGTCGCGCCCGCCACAAACGCTCCCGTCGCCGCCACCGATGTCATCCTCCTCGACTTCTCTGCCACCTGGTGCGGGCCCTGCCGCTCCATGGCCCCGCTGGTCGACGAGGTCGCCGCAGCCGGCTGGACCGTCCGGCATGTCGATGTCGACCGCGAAGGGGACCTCGTCCGTCGCTTCGGCGTCACCGGGGTGCCGTGCTACGTGTTGTTGGTCAGGGGGGAGGAGATCGACCGCATCAACGGGGCCACGACGCGGGTCGAACTCGAACGGCTCCTGGCCAGGAGTCGGGGCGCAGACGCGCCCGCCGCAGCCCGAAAGATGCCGGTGGCAGCCGTGACGCCCGCCGTGCCGGGGATCCCGCTGCCGGCCCGTTCGGCCGAGGCCCCGCTGGCCCTTGAAGCCACGCCCCGGGCCCTGCCGAGTATCCCCGCGATGGTTGTCGATCCCCCGCCCGCTGTTCCCCTCCAGACACCGTCACGGCCCGATCCACGGTCGCTTGCCGCGGCCCCGCGTCAGCCACGCTCGCTGCCTTCCGCCCTCACTCCCG
>SIAG01000178.1 GCA_009691925.1 Planctomycetaceae bacterium | reverse complement strand
CTCGTCGAGGATCACGAGGCTCCGCGGCGTGGAGCGGTTGAGGATCCGCGCCGTCTGGGCCATCTCAACCAGGAACGTGCTGGCGCCGGTGGCGAGGTCGTCACCGGCGCCGATTCGGGCGAAGAGCCGGTCGACAACGCCGATCCGGGCGCGGCGCGCAGGGACAAAGCTCCCGGCCTGCGCCATCACCACCAGGAGCGCCGCCTGACGGATGAACGTGCTCTTGCCCCCCATGTTGGGGCCGGTGACGAGGAGCATCGAGGGGAAGCCGGCGGTGCCGGGGGACGCCTCGGAGAGGCGGGCTGCGAGAAACAGATCGTTGGCGACGAGCGTGCCGGCGGGAAGGAGCTCCTCGAGGACCGGATGCCGCCCGGCTTCGATTCCCAGAACGCCGTCGCTGCTGATCTCGGGGCGGACCCAGCCCCGCGACCGCGCGACCTCGGCGAGGCTTACCAAGACGTCGATCCGGGCGAGGATCGTGGCCGCGCGGTCAAGGCGCGGGGCTTGGGCAGCGACGAAGACTCGCAGCGCTTCGAGGAGCTCGAGCTCGCGGCGGAGGGCTTCGTCCTCGGCCCCGAGCACCTGCCGCTGGCGCTGGTCGAGCTCCGGCGTTGTGTAGCGCTCGGCGTTTTTCACCGTCTGCTTGCGGATGTAGTCGGCGGGCACCTTAGAGGCGTGATTGCGCCCCACCTCGAGGAAAAATCCGAACACCCGGTTGAAGCCGACTTTAAGCGATGGAATGCCGGTTCGGGCGATCTCGTCGGCCTGGTAACGCGTGATCCAAGCCTTGCCGCCGCTGGCCATCTCGGCGAGCTCGTCGAGCTTCGGATCGCAGCCCGGGCGGATGAAGCCGCCGTCGCGGGCAAACACCGGGCAGCCTTCGCGGAGCGCCGCGCCGATCCGCGCCGAGACATCATCGAGCGGATCGAGGCCGGCGGCCAGCTCGCCGAGGAGGCCTGGGCTCCCGCCGAGCGTCGCGATCACTTCGGGGAGGATGGCAGTGGCCCGGCCGATCCGTTCGAGGTCACGAGGGCCAGCGCGACCCGACATGACGCGGCCGATGAGGCGTTCGATGTCACCGATCCCGGTCAGCAGGCTGCCGAGCCGGTCGGCAAGGGGGGGGTGGGCGACGAGCGCGGCGGTGGCGTCGAGGCGTTCGTCGATCGCCCCCTTCTCCACCAGCGGCGCGGAGAGCCAGTCGGTGAGCAGACGGGCCCCCATCGGCGATCGGGTGCGATCGAGGACCCCGGCCAGGGAGCCGCTCCGCCGGTTGCCGGTGGCGCTGGTGGTGCGGACGAGCTCCAGGCTGCGCCGCGAGGCTTCGTCGATCTCCATCCGCGCGCCGCGTCGCCAGGCGGCGAGCGTCGTGATCCGCGCGATCGCCGTCGGCTCGTTCTCGTCGAGGTAATGAATGATCCCGCCGGCGGCGCCGATGCCGGGGAGATCACCGGGGAGGTCGAAGCCGAGCCCTTCGAGGCGCGCCCCCCCGACGGCCCGATCGATCGCGCTGCGGGCGCTTCCCTCCTCGAACCACCAATCGGGGCGCGCGGTGATGGCGCCTGACCTGCCGGTGGGCCGAAGGAGGGCTGCGACGGCAGCGCGATCCTTGATGGCACACAAGCATTCGGCCGGCTCGAGGCGGAGCACGAGATCGGGGACATCCTCGGCGGGCACGACCGCGGCTTCGAAGGTGCCGGCGGCGACGTCGATCCAGGCGAGGCCGACGGGGATCGATCCGGCCGCGGCATCGGTCGCTTCGTCGCGGTCGTCGCGCTGGAGCCGGGGCGAAGCGGCGGGAGCGAGGGCCAGGAGCCAGTTGCGGCGGGTGGGGTCGAGGAGGGTTTCGTCGGCGGCGATGCCGGGGGTGACGATCCGGGTCACTTCTCGGCGGAGAAGTCCTTTCGTTGTTTTTGGGTCGTCGATCTGTTCGCAGATGGCGACGCGGCGGCCGGCGGCGACAAGCTTGACCAGTTGCGGGTCGAGCTGATGGTAGGGAAACCCGGCCATCGGCATGGCGTCGGGCCCCTTGTCGCGGCTGGTGAGTGTCAGATCGAGGAGCGTGGCGGCCTCACGGGCGTCGTCGCCGAACAGCTCGTAGAAGTCCCCCATCCGAAACAGAACCAGCGCCCCGGGGCAGCGTGCCTTCGCCGCCTCGAACTGTTGCATCATCGGACTTGCCATGGGGGCCCAGTGTGGCCGATGAAGCCGTCTCCCGGCCAGAGGCCGTTGTGCGACGGCTGCCGGGGCAAGGCTCGCGCGGCGAGTGTCGGCCAACAGGGCCGGGAAATCGACCGGCTTTGACCGGCCGGGGGCGCGACGCCACAATAGCCATTCCGGAGCGAACTCCGATGAGAGGCCCCTGCGATGGGGGCCTGTGAATCTGGTCAGGGCCTAACCGCAGCAGCCATAAACAGTCGTCCCTTTGTGCGGAGGGCCTCTCATCGGCGTCCGATCCCATGGCCGCACCCGCTGACTCCACCACCCCGTCAGGCAGCGCTCCCACGGAGGCCTACCGGGTCGTCGCCCGCCGCTACCGGCCGCAGCGCTTCGACGAGCTCGTCGGCCAGGAGCACGTTGCCCGCGGTCTCTCCGGGGCGATCGAATCGAGGCGCATCGGCCACGCCTATCTTTTCACCGGCGCCCGCGGTGTCGGCAAGACGAGCGCCGCGCGGATCTTCGCCAAGGCCCTCGAATGCGCGACCGGGCCGGCGGCGGAGCCGTGCAATCAGTGCGACAACTGTAGCGCGATCTCCGCGGGGCAGGATGTCGATGTCGTCGAGATCGACGCCGCCAGCAACCGCGGCATCGACGAGATCCGCACCCTGCGGCAAAACGTCGCCGTTCGCCCCGCCCGCGGACGATTCAAAATCTACATCATTGACGAAGTCCACATGCTCACGCGGGAGGCCTTCAACGCGCTGCTGAAGACGCTCGAGGAGCCGCCGGGGCACGTGAAATTCGTTCTCTGCACGACGGAGCCAGAAAAGCTCCCGATCACAATCCTCTCCCGCTGCCAGCGGTTCGACTTCGTCACCGTCGATGCCCCGGCGATCGCCCGCCGCCTCGGTCAGATCGTCACCGCCGAGGGGGCAACGGTCACCGACGGCGCCCTCGAGCTGATCGCCCGCCGTGCCGCCGGCAGCATGCGCGACAGCCAGTCGCTCCTCGAGCAACTCCTCGGCTCAAGCGCCGGCGCGATCAGTGTCGACGATGTCCATGCCGTCATCGGCACCGGCCGCGAGGAGCGGATCGGCGCGCTGGTCGGGGCGATTGCCGGCCGCGATCCCGCCGCGGCGCTGGCTGCCCTCGACGCCAGCCTCGCCGGCGGCGCCGATCCCGGTGGCGTCCTCGAGCAGCTCCTCGCGGCTCTCCGCGATTGCCTCGTGGCGAGTGTCGGCTGCGGCCCAGCGCTGCTCCTCCAGGGGGATGGAGTGGGGATCGACCTGGCCGCCACCGGCCGGCTGCTCGGTACCGAGACAATCCTGGCGATGCTCCAGATCCTCGATCAGTCGCTGTTGCGAATGCGGACGAGCGGTCATGCCGGGGTGCTCGCCGAGATGGCGGTCGTGCGCCTCGCGCGGCTGGACGATCTCGACCAACTCGCCTCCGCCGTGGAGCGGATAGCCCAGCAGGCTGCCACGGCGCCACCGCCGCCACGGGTGGCCCCTTCCGCGCTGCCCCGGCCCACTGTCGCGAATCCCCCGGTGGCGGCGGAGACGCGGCAAAAAAAAACAAACGACCTGACCGGCGGGGCTGATGCTCCCGCCGTCGCGGTCGAGCCGGTCGCCCCCCCACAGCCTCGCCAGGCGCTGCCCACGGCGGCCCACGAGCGAGCGCCGACGCAGACCACTCCGGCTCCGCTGCCGCCGGCGCTGCCGAGCGATCCGCTGGCGGCCTGGGAGGCGTGCGGCGAGGCGGTCGGTGGGTTGGCCGCCGATTTCGTTGCCATGGCCGGCCGGGTGGCATGGGTCGACGATCTCCTCGACGTCAGTTTTCCAGCCGAGGCGACGACCGCCGTCGCCTTCCTCTCCAGGCCCGAGATGGTTGCGGCCCTGAATCGCGCTCTCTCGGCGGGGGCTGGCCGGCCGCTGCGGCACCGCATCAGACAAGAGCCGAGGGTGGCCGTGAAGCCACTGGCCAGAGGATCGTCCGCGGCAGGGGGGGCCGAGCGTGTGGCCGACGAACCGGCCGCGGCGCCGCCGGCTGCGGGGCGTTCGCAGGCCGCGCTCCTCCGGGAGACCCTCGATCATCCACTCGTCATGCAGGCCCGGAGCCTGTTCGACGCGGCGATCCGCAAGGTGGAGCAAGGCCGCGTTCGGGCTCCAGCGGTCGAGCCGACGCCGGTCGAGGCCCTCGAGCTTGGCGCCGGCGAGCCGCCGCTCCCCGATGACGACACAATCGACCACGCCGCCGACGGCAACGACGTCGGCTGACCCCAAATCAGCTTCATGGAGGAACCCCCATGCCCGAAGAACGCGGCGTCATCGCCACGCTCATCGACTGCTTCGCCGAGCTCCCCGGCATCGGCCGGAAGTCGGCGGAGCGACTCGCCTACCATGTGCTGCGGATGCCGCGCGAAGAGGCGCTGGCGTTCTCCGCCGCCCTCCGCGCCGTCAAGGAAAATCTCCGCCCCTGCCGCACCTGCTTCAATCTCGCGGAGGGGGAGGAATGTGGCATCTGTCGCGATGCCCGCCGCGACCGGACGACGCTGTGCGTCGTCGAGCAGGTCCGCGATCTCCTCGCCCTTGAGCAGACCGGTTCCTATCGGGGGCTGTATCACGTTCTCCAGGGGCGGGTTGCCCCGCTGGAGGGGACCGGCCCGGAGACACTCACGATCGACAAGCTCGTGGCCCGCGTCCAGCAGGGGGGGGTGCGCGAGGTGATCATGGCGACCACCCCAAACGTCGAGGGGGATGCAACGGCGCTGATCGTCGTCCAGCGCCTCACCGGCCTGGCTGTCGAGATCACCCGCCTGGCCCGCGGCCTGACCGTCGGTGCGGCGCTCGAGCAAGCCAACCGCGACATGCTCACCGACGCGCTCGCCGGGCGGCGGCGGATGTAAATGGCCAGGGAGCGGGCGGGCGTGTTGATTCCGTGAGGCGGCAGCAGCTTCCCGAACGCTTCCCTTGGAAACGGGTATCCTGGCGGGGGCTAGGATCCCGGTGCGGTGACTGTTGAAGGATGCGTGCCATGCGGATGTCGTTCGGCCAGGAAATGCGGTTGGCGCAGAAGCAGGTGCTCGCGCCACGCATGATCCAGTCGATGGAAATCCTGCAGCTGCCGACGATGGCGCTTGAGGAGCGGATCGAGCAGGAGATCCAGAACAACGAGACCCTCGAGGTCGACGATTCGCTCGGCGATGCCGCCGTTGGAGACAGCCCGGAAGGCGAAGCCCGCGGCCTCGCCACGACGGTCGATGCCGCCGATCCGGCTCCTGAACGGACGGCCGCCGAACGGCCGCTCGTCGTCGATCAAGACCATGCCAACCAGGCCGATTTCGAGCGCTCCTACGACTGGTCGAGCGACTACCCCGAGTCGGACGACGACCGCAGCCGCCCTTCCGCCTCCCGGATCGACGAGACCTCCGACCGCTACCTCGACGCCATGGCCAACATGGAGGAGCGCCCCGAGACGCTCTTCCACCATCTCCACGAGCAGCTCTCCAACGACGAGCTCGGTCCGGAGGTGCGGGAGGCCGCGGAGAAGGTGATCTACAACCTCGATCCCAACGGCTATCTGCCGATGCCGCTGGAGGACCTCGTCGACGTCGAGGCCACGCCCGATTCCCCCTTCTGGCAGGCCCAGCTCGGCCAGCTCCACACGGCGCTTTCGGTGGTCCAGGGGATGGAGCCGGCCGGCGTGGGGGCCCGCGACCTGCGGGAATGCCTTCTCCTCCAGATCCGCCCCGAGACACCGCACGCCCGCCAGCTCCGGAGGCTCGTTTCAGACCACCTCGAGGACCTGGGCGCCAATCGCCTGCCGCTGATCTCCAGGAAGACCGGGTTCACGATCGAGGAGATCGAGGGGCTCCGTCACGATCTCCATTCGCTCCAGCCGAAGCCGGGGGCCCGCTTCAGCGTCCCGTACGTGCCGGTGGTCAAGCCCGACGTCCATGTCGAACTGCAGCAGGACGGTACCTGGAAGGTGCGTCTCGAGGAGGTCGATCTGCCGAATCTGCGGATCAGCCCGCTGTACCGCGAGATGCTTTCCGACCCGGCCACGCCGCCGGAGACGCGCGAGTACATCAAGCGGAAAATCAATTCGGCCCAGTGGCTCATCGAGGCGATCGAGCAGCGCCGCAGCACGCTCCTGCGGACGTCCCAGGCGATCGTCGACCACCAGACGCGCTTCCTCACCGACGGGCCGGAGGCGATCGAGCCGCTCAAGATGCAGCAGATCGCTGACCGGATCGGGATGCACGTGACGACCGTTAGCCGCGCCGTCGACGACAAGTGGCTGCAAACGCCGCGTGGCCTGTGGGCGCTGCGGCGGTTCTTTGTCGGTGGCACCGTCAGTGCCGATGGCGAGGAAGTGGCCTGGGACGCGGTCCGGATCAAGCTCCAGGAGATCATTCAGGCCGAGCCCAAGGATGCCCCCTTCAGCGACGACGATCTCGTCATCGGGCTGGCGAAGCAGGGGATCACGGTCGCCCGCCGCACGGTGACGAAATACCGCAAGGCGATGGACATCCCCAGCTCGCGCCAGCGCCGTGACTGGAAGCTCGCCGGACCGGCAAGGGATCCGGCCGGATCCGATCCAGCCGGAGCCGATCCGGCAGCGGGTGGAGAGACGGACGGGGATGCCGACGGTGAACCGACGCAGTCAGCCTGACCGTTACGGAGGATCCTGCCGATGCGCTGTCCCTTCTGCCGAGTCGACAACGACCGGGTCATCGATTCCCGGTCGATCGACGACGGTGCAAATATTCGTCGGCGGCGCGAATGCCTCTCCTGCCGGCGGCGGTTCACGACCTACGAGCGGGTCGAACGTCAGGCCCTCTCCGTGGTCAAGAAAGGGGGCGTCCGCGAGCCCTTCGACCGCGACAAGATCCGCTCCGGGCTGGCAATCGCCTGCGGGAAACGGCCGATCACCGAGCACGACATCGAGGCCCTCGTGTCGGAGATCGAGTCGAAGTGCTATGACAACTACGAGAGCGAGGTCCCCAGCCGGGCGATTGGGGAGCGGGTCATGGAGCTCCTTCGCGGTGTTGACCAGGTGGCCTATGTGCGCTTCGCGAGCGTTTACCGGGAGTTCAAGGATGCCCGAGATTTCGTCGACGAGCTCGAGCCGATCCTTGCGAGCGACCGAGCCGCAGCCAGCGACCGAGCCGCAGCCAGCGACCGAGCCGCGGCCAGCGACCGAGCCGCGGCCAGGATGATGGCTGGCGGGCAGGGGATCGTGGCCCCAAGGGCTGCGGGCCCGGGCGGCGCCCCGGCGGGCGAGCGTCCGGCCGAGGCTGCCGTCGAGCCGCGCGGCCGCTGATCTGCGGCCGGGGGGGCGGGGGCCTTCAGGGCTGCGGCCGGATCCGTCCCTCGCCGCGCCGCCAGTCGCCGCGAGTGCCGCCGGTCTTCTCGTCGAGGCGGATCTGGTCGATCGTCATCCCCGGGTCAATCGACTTCGTCATGTCGTAGAGGGTCAGCGCGGCGGCGGTGACCGCCACGAGAGCCTCCATCTCCACCCCGGTGCGGCCGGTCGAGCGGACGGTGGCGCTGATCGACACCCCCTCCGGGTCGTCGAAGTCGATGGTCACGGCGACCGAGTCGAGCGGAAGTGGATGGCACAGCGGCACGATCTCGGCCGTCTTCTTCGCGGCCAGGATCCCCGCCAGCCGCGCGGCGGCGATGGCATCCCCCTTCTCGAGATCCCCCGCGCGGATCCGCCGCACAGTGTCGGGTTGAGCGAGGAGCCGGCCGGAGGCGCGGGCCGTCCGGGGGGAGATCGGCTTGTCGCCGACGTCGATCATGCGGAGCGGGTGGGTGTCCATGCCGGGAGAATACCAGGGAAAAGCAGGCTGCGGAGGGCGTTTGTCCACGGTCGGCCGGCACCGAAACGACCGCAGGCCGGAGTGCCCCCCTTGGCACACCGGCCTGCGGTGATGGAGTTCGGACGCGAGTCCGCAGTTAGACCAGTTCCTTTCGGGCACCGATCAGCGTGCGGAGGCGTTCGGCGAGGAGGGCCACGTCGAACGGCTTCTTGAAGCTCTCGTTGACATGGGCCCGGTCGACCGTGATCTGCG
>SIAG01000177.1 GCA_009691925.1 Planctomycetaceae bacterium | reverse complement strand
CCACCACCTCGACGCGCTCGGCCAGCCGTTCGCCTGCCGCCGCATCGGCGAGGCGCTGGAGAAGCTCCGCCTCGATTTCGTCCCTGTCCACCTCCATCCCAACAACTATGCCGGGATCGTCCGCATCGGTGGCTTCCCGGTGCCGCCGCTCCTCGAGGTGACGTTCCTGCGGAAGGACCGCTGCCAGTCGGGTCGGCCGCGGACCGACTTCCCCCATCCGCTCGACCGCGACAACGTCCCCCGGAAACGTTCAGCCTTGCTACCGCGCGAGTGGTACGCATGACGCGCCGCCCGACGGCCGATCAGCCTTCGCCGAGATAGGCCTCGCGGACGCGTCGGTCACCGGCGAGGTCCCTGCCCGGGCCGGAGAGGGTGATCCGGCCGGTCTCGAGGACATACCCACGATCGGCGAGCTTGAGCGCCGCCCGGGCATTCTGTTCGACGAGGACGACGGCGATTCCCCGCTGCGAGAGGCTGCCGATGACCTCGAAGATCTTCTGCACGATGAGTGGGGCAAGTCCCAGCGACGGCTCGTCGAGGAGGAGGAGCTTCGGTCGGCCGATGAGGGCCCGGGCCAGCGCCAGCATCTGCTGCTCGCCGCCGGAGAGTGTCCCCCCCATTTGGCTCATCCGCGCGCCGAGGACGGGAAACAGGCTGCAAGCCTCGTCGATGTCGCGGGCCACCATCGCCCGGTCGGTCTGCGTGAAGCCGCCAAGTTGGAGATTCTCCCGCACCGAGAGCCGGGGAAAGATCCGGCGCCCCTCCGGGGCATGGCCGATGCCGAGCTTGGCGATCGCGTGGGTCGGGAGCCCGGTGATCGGACGGCCGGCAAACGAGATCGTCCCCCGACGGGCGGGCACGACGCCAGAGATCGCCATCAGGAGCGACGTCTTCCCGGCGCCGTTAGCGCCGATGATCGCCACCGTCTCCCCTTCGGCGACCTCAATCGACACCCCATCGAGCGCCCGGATCGGGCCATACCCCGCCTCGAGCTCCTTCACTTCCAGGATCGGCATCGCCATCTCCCCCTGCCCCGCTCCGGCCACGGGTTTGTTGTCAGCCTTCGCCGCCGAGATAGGCCTCGATCACCTTTTCATCACGGCGCACCTCGGCCGGCGTGCCCTCGGCGATCTTCGTCCCGTGATCGAGAACGGCAATCCTGTCGCTGATCCGCATCACGACGTTCATGTGGTGTTCGATGAGGAGCACGGTCACGCCCCGATCCCGGATCCGTTCGACGAGCCCAGCCAAGTCGCCCGCCTCGCTCGGATTCATCCCCGCGGCAGGCTCGTCGAGCAGAATGAGCTTCGCCCCGGTGGCCAGCGCCCTGGCGATCTCCAGTCGGCGTTGATCGCCGTAGGGGAGCTCGCCCGCGATCCGATTGGCGTCACCGGAGAGCCCGACAAAATCGAGGGCCACGATCGCCTTCTGCCGCGCCTCGGCCTCGGCCCGGCGGTTTGCTGGGGTCCGCAGAAGCATCGAGAACACACCCCCGGGGATCGTCCGGTCGAGTCCCACCAGCACGTTCTCGAGGACGCTCATGCTCGAGAAGAGGCGGATGTTCTGGAAGGTGCGCGAGATGCCGGCCCGGGCGACGACATGCGGCGAGCGGCGACCGCGCTGCCAGACGGCGAGCGTCCCGGCACTGCCGAGGAGCAGGCCCGCGATCAATCCCAGCCAGCCCCGCCACCGGATCCGGCTCTTGCCGGCGGCAAGACGATCGAGCACCTCTTCCTTCACGACCGGGAGCGCGACCAGCGGGGCGGCGGCGGCGGCGCGAGGATTCAGATCGGTGGCATCGGGGACGGTGCCCGGACCGGTGCGCCGGGCGGTGACCTTCGCCTGGAGGGCGTCGCGCACGAGCGTCGCCTCCCCCAGATCGCGCTTGATCGCCAGGACATCACTGCCGTCAGCGCTCACCACGCGCCATTTCCCCGCCATCTGGTCGATGGCCAGCTCGGAACGAAAGTAGCCGCGGAGGCGCTTCATCGCCCCCGACATCGTGAACGGCTCGCCGGTGATCATCCCCCTCTTCACGACCGCCAACCAGAGCCGATCGACATCGACCGCCGCGGCGGCGAAGAGCAGACCAGTGAGGAGACCGACAGCGAGCGCCCAGAGGATCGTCCCCAGCGTGAAGGACCGCTCCAGCCGCTTCCCCCGGAACCGCACCGATCCCGACGACGGCGCGTAGATGCCGCTGACACAGTTGAAGGCGGTGGTCTTGCCGGCGCCGTTGGGGCCGATGAGGGAGACGATGCTCCCCTCGGGAACGTCGAGATCGAGCGCCGACACGGCGACGAGCCCACCGAAGCGCACCGTGACCCGGTCGACATGGAGCAGGGGCGTCCCGGCTGGACCGGCATTGTTGTTCATGATCCCGCCCCCCCGTCGCGGAGTTCGGCCGCCAGACGCCGCGACGGGATCAGCCCCTCCGGCCTGTACCGCATCACGAGCACCAGCGCCACGCCGAAGATCGCCAGCCGCCAGCCGCTGAAGGAGAGGTAGCTCAACCCCTTCGGATTGACATTCATCTGCTGGATCCAGGAGTCGGCCCACGGCGCCAGGACGGTGTCGAAGCCGACGAGGATCGCCACCCCCAGGAGCGTGCCGGGAATGCTTCCGAGGCCCCCGAGGATCACGGCACAGAGGACCATGATCGAGCGGTTGAAATCGTAGGCGTTGGGATCGGCGGTGGTCGACAGGCTCGCCGCGTAGAGGCAGCCGGCCAGCCCTGCCACGGCCGACGACATCGCGAACGCCGCGAGCTTGACCTTCGTCGCGGAGATCCCCATCGCCTGCGCGGCGAGCTCGTCCTCGCGGACGGCGACGAGCGCCCGGCCAAGGCGCGAGTTCTCGAGCCTTCGCATGGCGAGCACGACCCCGGCGAGCGAGAGGAGCGCGAGGTAGTAGAACCAGCGCGGGTCGATGGCGAACTCCTTCCCGAGATCGATCCCTGCGACCGTCACCCCGGCGCCGGGGGGCGGGACGGGATTGAGCCCCTTCATGCCGCCGGTGATCTGCTCGAGATTCCGCAGCGTGACTTTGACCACCTCGCCGAAGCCGAGCGTGACGATGGCCAGATAGTCGCCGCGGAGCCGGAGCGTCGGGGCGCCGAGGGCAAGCCCAGTGCCGGCGGTGACGAGGACGGCGATCACGGCGGCGGCCAGGAACCCGATCTGGAACGGATACATCGGCACGGTGAGGATCGCGAGAACGTAGGCCCCGATCCCGAAGAACGAGGCGATGCCGAGATGGACCAGCCCGGTGTAGCCGACCATCACGTTGAGGGCCAAGGCGAGGATGCAGTAGATGAAGAGATTCGTCACCTGCCCGCCGAGGGCACCGCCGAGGGCGGGGATCACCAGCGGCGCGATCGCCAGCGCGGCGAGCGTGACCAGCTCCCAGCGCTGCGCGAGGAACGCCCAGGGGCCGGTGGAGGGTGCCGGTGGGGCAGATGTTCGGGATGCTTGGTTGGTGGACACGGCGTCTACACCTTCTCCTTCACACGGCGGCCGAGGAGGCCCTCGGGACGGAAGACGAGGATCACGATCAGGATCGCGAACACGATCGCCCCGGTCCAGCGCTCACCGACGTAGGCACTGGCCAGCGCCCGCACTAGGCCAATGACGAGCCCGCCGAGGACGGCGCCGGGGATGCTGCCGATGCCGCCGAGCACCGCGGCGGTGAAGGCGTAGAGGCCGTTTTGAAACCCCATCTGAAAACCGATGGTGTTGATGTAGAGCCCGTAGATCACGCTCGCCGCCCCACCGAGGAAGCCACCGATAAAGAACGTGGCGGCGATCACCCGATCGACATCGACGCCGACGAGGGCCGCGGCCGTCGGATCCTGCGACACCGCCCGCATCGCCTTGCCGAGCTTCGTTCCCTTCACGAGCACCGAGAGGGCCACCATGAGCGGCCCGACGATGAGGACGACGAGGAGATCCTTCCAGGTGAATTGAAGGGCGTCGTTATGGAGGAGGTTGGTCGAAGGGAGGAGCTCGGGGAACGATTTGTCGGCCGGCCCGAGCCAGAAGAGCCCGACGTTCATGAAGATGAACGAGACCCCGATCGCCGACACCAGCGGGGCGAGTTTGGGGGCGTTGCGGAGCGGCTTGTAGACGATCCGGTCGACCGCCACGTTGAGCAGGCCGCAGAACAGCCCGCAGATGAGAACCAGCCCCCCGATCCCCACCCAGGTGGTCGCCGGCCCGGCGGCGGTCATGCCGAGGGCCCCGACGAGTGACAGCGCCAGACAGGCTCCGAGCATGATCAGGTCGCCGTGGGCGAAATTGATCAGGCCGATGATCCCGTAGACCATCGTGTACCCCAGCGCCACCAGCGCGATGAGCGCGCCGTTGGTGAGGCCGATGAGGCAGTGTTGGAGGAGGAACTGGACGGACACGCGGATGGATTCCGGAAAAGGATCAGACCGGGGTTCAGGGGCTCCCGCCCCCCGGGGGGTCGGCCCGGGGTGAAGGCTCGTTCGGGGGAGGGGCGACGAGATCCGCTTCGTCGAGGATCTCCTCGAACTCGAAGCGCCCCCCCTTCACGACATTGACGGTGAGCGTGCGGAGGGTCGTGTCGCCGTTCTCGTCGAAGCCCCAATGGCCGAGGGCCCCGTCGAAGTCACGGATCGCCAGGGCCGCGTCGCAGATCGCGCGGCGGTCCTTGCTGCCGGCGGTCGCGATCGCTTCGATGGCCACCCGGGCCGCCTCGTAGCCGTAGACGGCGTAGGCCTCCGGGAGCTCCCCGTACTTCTCCCGGTAGCGCTCGACGAACACGCCCCCCTTGCCGGTGAGCTTCTCCGGCGGGAGCCCGCCGAAGGTGACGAAACACCGTCCCTCGAGGTTCGCAGCCCCGGCCGAGTCGATAAAGACTTGCTCCAGGCAGCCGTCGGGCACCATGAGATCCGCGCCGACGCCGGCCGCGGTCATGTCCTTGGCGAGCTGCCCCCCCTTGCTCTGCGTCGTGCCGCCGAAGTAGACGAGATCGGGCTTGGTCGCCTTGATGCTCGCCATCAGGGATTTGAACTCCTGCGCCTTGGCATCGATCGAATCGTGCCCGAGGACCTCGATGCCGAGCTCGCGGCAGCGCTCGTCAAAGAGGTCGGCGATCCCCTTCCCGTAGACTTCGTTGTCGTCGAGGATATAGACCTTCTTCACGCCCCGGCGCAGCGCCCAGTCAGCCGCCATCGGCCCCTGGAGGTCGTCGGCGGGAACAACGCGGGCGTAGTTGCGCCGGCCGGTGGGGCGGTAGACCTCCGGCTCGCCCGGAACTCCGAGCCCCGGCTTCGTCAGCCCCACGGCCGTGTTGGCCGGCGACACCATGAGCAGATCGCCGAGATTGAGAATCGGCATCGAGACCTTCGCCGCCCCCGAGTTGAACGTACCGATGTAGGCACAGACATCCGGATCCTGGAGGGCGCGGCGGGCGTTGGCCGCCTCGGCCTCGCTCGTCCACTGCCCGGCGGCGGCTGTCGAGTCATCGAGATCGAGATACTCGATCCGGAACCGGCCTACCTTTCCCCCCGCCTCGTCGATCGCCATCCGGATGCCGCGGACGAGCGTGTCGGACTGGTGCTTCGCCGAGCCAGTCCGCGGCAGGCTGCTGACGATCTTGACCAGATCCGGATCGGCCGGGCGGCAACCGACCATCACCACAGCTCCGGCGAGCACCGGCAGCAGTCCGGCGAGGCGGAGGAGGAATCGACGATCGAACCGGGAGGATGGAGTCATGCGACGAATGTAGAACCGACGTTTTCCGGCCGCAACGGCCCTCCCTCCAATCCCCTCCCCCGGAAGGCCCGCTCGCGGGCCTTCATTGCCGCACCATCCGCCACGCCCGGTGGATCCGTTCATTGCGGAAATCCTCGGGGATTGTGCGGTTGGTGATCTCCCGGAAGCTGAAATCGGCCGCCAGTGTGGCCTCCGCCAAGTGAAAGCGGCGGAAGTTTGTGGAGAAGTAAACGGTACCGCCTGGGGTGAGATTGCGGGCCACCAAGGCGAGAAGCTCGGCATGGTCGTGCTCCACATCCCACGGCATCTCGCTGCGGGCCGAGCGGGAGAAGGTGGGGGGATCGACGACGACCAGATCGAAAGGGGGCTCGCCGCGGCGGGCCCGGTGTTCGAGGAAGGCGCGGGCATCGTCGCGGACGATCCGGTGGCGACCGGCATCCTTGAACCCGTTGACGGCGAGATTCGTGCGTGTCCAGTCGAGGTAGGTGTTGGAGAGGTCGACGCTGACCGTGTCGGTCGCCCCCCCGGCCGCCGCGTACACCGAAAAACTCCCGGTGTAGGAGAAGAGGTTGAGCATCCGTTTCCCGGCGGCCTCGTCCCTGACCATGCCGCGCGTGACACGGTGATCGAGGAACAGACCGGTGTCGAGGTAGTCGGAGAGATTGACCTCGAACGACAGCCCCCCCTCCCTGACCTGGAGGAGCGCCTCGCGGCCATCGACCTTCTCGTATTGCCCCCCCTCGCGCTGCCGACGCCGGATCTTTAGAAAGGTGCGGTCGTAGGGAACACCGAGCTCCGCGGCGGCCGCCTCGATCATCCGGTCGAGCCAGACTTCATGCTCGATCTCGGTACGATCGTGGGGGCGTTCGTACTCGGCGGCATGGAGCCAGCCTGCATACCAATCGATGACCAGCGGCACCTCGGGGATGTCACGGTCGTAGATCCGGAAGGCATCGGTGCCGATCCGCCGCGCCCACTTGGAGAGATGCTTGAAGCGTTTGGCGAGCCGCCGGCGGAAGTCGCCGATTTGGTCTTCGACGGGCCTCGTGCCGCTCCGCGGCGGGCCCGCCGGCCTACCGGCGGCGGGAGCGGGGAGCGGTGGAAGGGGAGCGTCGAGGAGCGCGTCGAGTGCGTCGAGTGAGTCCGGTGCATGCGTTGCCTCCAGTGCATGCGCTGCCTCCAGTGCATGCGCTGCCTCCAGTGCATGCGTTGCCGGAGCCGGAGGCCGCTCGGTCTCCGGCGGCAGGTGCTGGCGCTGACGGATCTCCACCTCGAGGAGCCGGCAGGCGATCGGGCCGTTGGGGAGATAGACGCGGTGGGTAGGCCGGAGCCCGAGGTAGCCGGCGACCGGCGTATCGGGGGCGAGAATGGCCGCGTGCCATCCGCCACAGGCGCGCACGAGCCAGTCGCCGATGCGGCGGAAGAGGGCCCCGGCGCGGGGGAGTGCAAGGCGTTCGCCATAGGGGGGATTGGTGACGATCAGGCCGCTTCCGCCCGCAGGCACCGCCTGCTCGAAATGCTTCTGTTCAATCGTGATCGCCGCCGACACACCGGCTGACTCGGCACACAATCCAGTCGCTGCGACGGCTTTGGGGTCGAGATCGCTCGCCTGGAAACTGCCGGGGGGGGTGATGACGCGGGCCTCGAGCTCTGCGACGAGCCGGTCGGCGAGGTCGCGGTCACAGTCGCGGAACCGGAAAAAACCATGCCCGTTGCGGCGGGCCCGCCACAGCCCCGGCGCCATCCCCGCGGCGATCGTCGCCGCCTCGACGACGAACGTCCCCGAGCCGCACATCGGATCGAGGAGCGGCTCGCCCGGGGTCCAGCCGGTGATGGCGAGGATCCCGGCGGCGAGGACCTCAGAGAGGGGAGCGTCGACTTCCCCCGTCCGCCAGCCGCGCTGGTGGAGCGACTTACCGGCGGCGTCGCGGAAGATCGTCGCGGTGTCGCCGACGAGGTGGAGCGCGAGGCGGAGCGTCGCGCCGCGCAGCTCAACGCTCGGCCGCCGGCCGCTCGGCGTGCGGAGCTGATCGACGACCGCGTCCTTGACGATCTGGGCAGCGTACAGCGAATGATTGAGGAACGTGTCGTGGATCGCCGCATCGACCCGCAAGGTGTCGGAGACCTTCAGTTGCTCGCGCCAGTCGACCTGTTGCATCGCAGCGTACAGGCTCTCGGGGCTCTCCACCCGGAAGCGGCCGAGTGGCTCAAGGACGCGGATCGCCGTCCGGCTCTCGAGGACGGCCCGATAGAGCGTCTCCTTTTCCTTTCCCGGCGGCGTCGAGAATTCGATCGTCCGCCGGCCGATCCGCAGGTCGGTAGCGCCGACCGCTTCGAGCTCCCGGGCAAGAACCCATTCGAGCCCCTCGAGCGTCCGCGCCGTCATCCGCGGCGGCTCGTCGGCAATCGGCGCCGGGAGCGGACGGGGAACGGAATGGACGGGGGGAAACGGGGCGGGCATGGCGGGCACGAGGGCGAAGGAGGCGACGGACGGAAACGGACC
>SIAG01000176.1 GCA_009691925.1 Planctomycetaceae bacterium | reverse complement strand
GGGCTCGGGTGTGCCCGCTGCCATGATCACAAGTTCGATCCGGTCTCCACCGCCGACTACTACGCTCTGGCGGGGATCTTTTACAGCACACGGATGCTTGAGGAACTGGGGACGAAGGGGGGGGAGATCACGCTCCGCCGCCGGGCGCTTGCGCCCGCGGAGGAGGTGGAGCGGCATCGGCGGATCGCAGCCGAGCTGGCAGCGATCGACGGAACGCTTGGCGTGCTCGACAAGCGCTCGCTCCCTGTTGCCCCCGACGACCCCGAGCGGGTGACGCTGGCGGCGCGGCGCAGCGACCTCCTCCCGCAGCTCCCGCCTTCCCCGCCAATGGCCCTGGCGGTGAGCGAAGGGGGAGTACCGGGGGGATTGTTTCCCAGGATCCAGGATGTGCCGATCCACGAGCGCGGCAGCTATGCCCGCCTCGGGAGGGTCGTGCCGAGGGGCGTGCCGGCGTTTCTCCCCGGCCCGGCGCCGCAGCCGATCTCCGCGGGGAGTGGCCGGCGCGAGCTCGCCGCCTGGATCGCCTCGGGGGAGAATCCCCTCACGACGCGCGGAATCGTGAACCGGGTGTGGCAGTGGCACTTCGGCACGGGGCTCGTCCCCACGGCCAACAATGTCGGGCTCCTCTCCGAGCCGCCGTCGCATCCGCGCCTTCTCGATTGGCTTGCCAGCCGGTTTGTCGAGGAGGGCTGGTCGCTCAAAAAACTCCACCGCCGGATCGTCCTCTCCGCTGCGTATTCGCAATCGTCGGCCGCCACGCCGATGGGCTTGGCGGCCGATCCAGCCAACCGCTGGCTGGGACGGTTCACGCCGCAGCGGCTCGATGCCGAAAGCCTCCGCGACGGGATGCTCGTCATGGGCGGAAAGCTCGATGGAGCAGGGGAGAGCCTCGGGCCCGGGAAGCCGGCGACCGCTGACGTTGCGGCCCCCTGCCGGTCGCTCTACCTCCAGACCTGCCGCTGGGATCGAAGCGGCTATGCCGTCCTCTTCGACGCCGCCAACTGCGACGCTTCGGTCGAAAGCCGATCCGTCAGCACCGTGGCGCCGCAGGCACTGTTTTTTATGAACGATCCGTTCGTGAAGGGAATGGCGGTGGCGTTTGCCGAGCGGCTGTTCCGGGATGTTCCCATGGACGTGGCGGGGGCAACCGAGCGGCGGATCGAGCGGGCCTGGCGCCTCGCCTACGGTCGGGCCCCCGCCGAGGACGACTCCGCGATCGCGCGCGGGATCGTCGCGCGGGGGGATGCCGAGCCGGTGCCGGTCGGCTGGATCGATCTGGCCCATGTGCTCCTTTCCAGCAACGAGTTTGCCCATGTCGACTGACGTTCCGCCGAAGCCCGATCCGGCCATGCCCTTGGCATCCCCGCTCTCCCGGCGCGCGCTGCTCGGCCAGGCGGGCTGTGGTTTCGGTGGCCTGGCACTCGCCGATCTCCTTTCCAGGGAGGAGGCGCGCGGGGCGGCGCCTCTCGCGCCGCGCGCTCCCCACTTCCCCCCCCGCGCGAAGCGCGTGATCTTTCTCTACATGCCGGGGGGGCCATCGCACGTCGATCTCCTCGATCCAAAACCGCGGCTCGCCATCGACAACGGGAAGCCTTTGCCCTTTGCGAAGCCGCGGCTCGAACGGACGAAGACCGGCAATCTCCTCGCCTCCCCCTGGAAGTTCGCTCGCCATGGGGAGGTGGGGATCGAAGTCAGCGAGCTGCTCCCGGGGCTGGCGTCGCGGATCGACGATGTGTGCGTCGTCCGCTCGATGCTCGCCGACAACATCAACCACACCGGCGCCGCTCTCCAGCTGTGCACCGGTGAGCAGGCGTTTTCACGACCGGCGATGGGGTCGTGGCTCACCTACGGCCTCGGCAGCGAGAACGAGAATCTCCCCGGGTTTGTCGTGGTCTGCCCGGTGAACGTCTTCCAGGGGGCGCAGCTGTGGGCCTCGAGCTTCCTTCCCAGCAGCTACCAGGGGACGCTCGTCCGCGATCCCGCCCGGCCGATCGCCAACCTCGCTGTCGGGGATCGCCATCAGCGCGCCACGCTCGACGCGCTGCATGCATTGAATCGGCGGCATGCCGCCGGTCGGGCGAATGGCGCCGATCTCGAGGCCCGGATCGAGTCGTTCGAGCTCGCCTACCGGATGCAGGCCGAGGCGCCGGAGGCCTTCGACCTGACGCGTGAGACTGCGGCGATGCATCGTTTCTACGGCACCGACCGCCCCGAGACGGAGCTCTTCGGCCGCCAATGCCTCCTCGCCCGCCGGCTCGTCGAGCGGGGAGTGCGGTTCGTGCAGCTTTTCGACGCCCCGGTCAACAACGCCTGGGACCACCACGGCGGCCTCCGTGACGCCCTCCCGAAGCGCTGCCGCGCCGTCGACCAACCCGTCGCGGCGCTCCTCGGGGATCTCAAGGCCCGCGGCCTCCTCGACGACACGCTCGTCGTCTGGGGAGGGGAGTTCGGCAGGACTCCGACCGCCGAGGGGACCGACGGCCGGGAACATCATCCGTTCGGGTTCACGATGTGGCTGGCCGGAGGGGGCGTGCGCGGGGGGATGGTCCATGGGGCGACCGACGAGTTCGGCTGGCACGCCGAGCGCGACGTCGTCCACATCCACGACCTCCACGCCACGATCCTCCATCTCATGGGGCTCGACCACGAGCGGCTCACGGTCCGCTGGGGGGGGCGTGATTACCGGCTCACCGATGTCCATGGCCGTATCGTCCGCCCGATCCTCGCCTGACCGGTAATCAGTTCGCCTTCGTCGTCTGCCGGAGGAGGAACTCAAGGAGGTGGGGAACGTTCTCCTCGCCGATCAGCTCGGCGACGTTGGCGGGCATCGGCGAGAGCCGCGAGACGCTTGTCTCGACGATCTCCGCGGCAGGAACACGGATCTCCTTGCCGAGAGTGTCGGCGAGGATGAGATCTCCGCCGTCGTCGTGGAGCTTGAGCCCCGAGATCGCCCGGCCGTCGGTCGTGACCACGGTCGTGAGCCGGAAGGCTTCGTCGACGTTGCGCGAGGGATCGAGGAGATCCTCCAGAAGCCGCTCGCTCCCGCGCTGGCCGATGCCGTCGAGCTGCGGCCCGATCGCTGGCCCGAAGCCGCCGAGCCGGTGGCATTGGGCACACACCTTGTTGAACAGGCCACGGCCGGTGTCGACCGATGCCTTCCCTTGGCCATGGGCCGCGGCAACGCGCTCGATCTGCTGACGGATCGCTTCGTCGGCGGCCGGGAGATCGCGCGTCAGCTCGGCGAGCCGGGCATCGAGATCGGTGAGGTTCGAGGCCCGCAGCCGCTCCGATACCGGGCCGTATTGGAGGACGGCGGCGGTGGTCTTACCGGCGGCGACAAGCTGGAGGAGACGCTCGGCTCCTGCCGGCCGCGAAGCGAGGGCCCAGGCCGCTGCCTGACGGAGCGACGGGGAGGCATTCGCCACCACCTCGCAGAGCGTCTCCCGATTGGCGTCGACGTCGGTGCCGCCGAGCTGGCGGAAGACCGCCTCGCGGAGCGGCGCCGGCTCGCCGGCGTCGAGCGCAACGACGGTTAGAAGGGGCCCGGCCCGGTCGGGATCGAGGGCGAGGAGCGTGCCGGCGGCGGCGACGCGGACGTCGGGGGGAAGGGAACGGTCAGTGAGGGCCGCGGCGACGTCGCCCGCCGCCGCGGCCGACGGCAGCTGCGCCACCACTTTCAAGCTCACGAGCGTCTCCGCGGCATGACGCCCCTCGTGCCGGGCGAGAACCCCGGCGGCAAGCTTCCCCCCCCAGTCGGCGAGCGTCGTGCCGGGCGTGAGCCGCTTGCCGGCCTGGCCGAGGCCGTCGAAGAAGGCAGCGAACAACCGCTTCTCCGCGCCGGCATCATCGCCCGAGGCGTCGCGCGTCAGGGTCAGGGCCACTGCCTCGGCGATCTGCTCATCGGGGCAGAGCCGGGCGACGCCCGACGAGGCGCGCTCGAGAAGCGCGCCGCCGGACCGCGCCATCAAGAGCGCCTGCCACGCCGCCTCGGCGTCGGGCACCGCCAGCAGCACGTCGACGAGCCGCTCGCGGTCGCCGGGGAGAAAATGCCATGTGGCGAGGTCGGCTGGGGCCACGGCCCGCCCACCGGCGACGGAGCGGAGATGGTTGCCCATGGCGATGCGGAGGGCGTGAACGAGTTGAACGTCGGCGGCGTCGGCTGCGCGGAGGGCGCCGAGCAATGGGGCGAGGGTGGCTCGCGACGGATGGCTGCCGAGGGCCTCGGCGGCGGCCCGACGGACGGACGCGTCGTCATCGGCGAGCATCCGCGTCACCGTATTCGCCCGCTCGCCGTCGAAGCCCGGCCAGCCAGCCGCGGCATCGAGAGCCTTGACGAGGTGGACGCGCACCATCCGCTCAGGATCCTGCGAGAGCCGCTCGATGGAAAGTGAATCGAGCCGGTCGAGCCGGGCGAGGACCCAGGTCGCCAGGGCCCGAGCGGTCGAGGGCGCTGTGGTGTCGGAGGCGAGCAGGAGGCAGCCGCGGGGGACGCGCTGGTCGGTCACACCGAGGGCCAGGAGTTGCTCGTGGGCAAGCCGACGGACGGTTTGGTTGGCGTGGCCGAGGAGGGGGAAGAGTTTTTCAACCGGGGCCGAAGTGAGGTCGAAGGGGAGGAGCGACCCGGCTTTGTGGGCCTGGTCGCGGCCAACAACGCCCTCCCCCTTCCACACCACCCGCCAGATCCGGCCCCGTTCCCGATCGCGGCGCGGGTGGAGGAGATCGACCTCGTAGTGGCCGATGATGCAGTTGTAGAAGTCGGCGATATAGAGGGCGCCGTCGGGGCCCGTCTGCAGGTCGACCGGCCTAAACCACCAATCGTCACAGACGAGAAAATCCTCCGGGGTGTCGACCCACGGTGACGATCCCTTCCACTGGAGCCGGTCGCGGTGGACGGTGTTGGTGATCACGTTGCCGACGAACAAGTTCCCCTGATACTCGGCGGGGAAGCCTTTTGAATCGTCGTAGACCAGCGCCCCCGCGATCCCGGTGGAGCCATGATCGTGGCCGGTCATGGCCGGCGCGTAGCCGAGGCCGTCGTGCGGCTTGCCGAAGCTTTCGTAGATGCCCCCACGCAACAGCATCGTCACCGGCCTGGAGTGGCAATCGGCGGTGAACTGATTGCCGAGGGTGTCGAAGCACATCCCGAAGGGGTTTACCTGCCCCCAGGTGACCTGCTCGATCGCCGAGCCGTCGGGCTTGAAGCGGTAGGTGTTTCCCGACTGCATCGTGAGAACGACCTCCCCCTCTCCATGGAGCTTGATTTTTGAGTCGTTGCGGAAGCCGTGGCAGGCATACACCCAGCCATCGGGGCCCAAGCGGAATGAGTTTTGATCGCCGTGGGTATCGACGAAGTCGAACGGGCCGTAGAGGATTTCGCGCTGGTCGGCCTTTCCGTCGCCGTCGGTGTCGGCGAGCTTCCAGATGTTGGGGATCGACCAGACGATCACCTCGTCGCCAAGCCCGATGGGGAGAACGCCGATCGGGATGTTGAGTTTGTCGGCGAAGCGGACGGCCTTCCGCGCCCGGCCATCAGGGCCAAAATCAGACAGGACCGTCAGCCCGTCGCGATGCGGAGCGCCTTCCTTCGGCGCAAACGGATACTCGACCGAATGCGTCACCCACAGCCGTCCCCGAGCATCGAAGGCCATGTTCATCGGCTTCTGGATCTCCGGCTCGGCAGCGACAAGCTCGATCGCAAATCCTTCCGGCAGCCGGAACTTTTTCAATTCCTCCTCCGGCGACAGGGCCTCGGTGGGGGCGACCGGCGGGCTCGCGGGAGCAGCGAACGGGAGGAGTGTCGCAACCACCGCAAGCAGAGGCCCAACACCCATGGCAACTCTGGAGACGCGGGCGGAAAGCGATGTCATGACGACTCCCAAAACGATGGCGCGGGGAACAGCCAACCGCAGCCCTCCCGCCGGACTCAAGAGTATGGCTGGGGCCGATATCGACCGGCAACGCCGACCGGCAGGCTGGGGAAAAGCGCTGGCCGCTGGATGTGGCGGCCAACTGGACCAAGGCCATGAAGGGGTTTGGCCACGGACAGCCAGAAGTCGCCGTGATCGGTGGATCAGGAGAGCTTCCCGCGGGCGTCTATGGGGAGCACCTGGAGACTGCCGTCGGCCTCCCACCACCAGGCGTTGTCGTGGAGGTTTACGACCGGGCAGATGTGGTTGGGGATGACTGTCACGCGCTCTCCCACGCGCGGCCGTGCGGGGCAGCGGCTGATATCGACCTGGGCATGCTCCTCGGTGAGCTTGCCGATGAAGGCCTCGGGGTATTCGACGATCAGACCATGGCCGGAATCGGGGGCGGGGCCGCAGCGGTCCATCGTCAGCGTCTTCGAGCCGCCGTCGAGGATCACCTGGTCGCTGACGGCATCACTGACGACCGTGCAAACGACGCTCGCTGCACAGTCGTCGAGGGAGCCGAAGCCGCCGCGGACGATGTTGAGATCGTTGTAAACACAGGTGCCGGGGCGGATCTCGGTGCCCGCGCGGACGAGATGCGACTGGTAGGCCGTCGGCGTCGAGCCCCCCGACACGATCTCCCGGCAGAGGCCCTGGGCGTCGAAGCGGCTGATCGCCTCGGCGAGTTTTTCAGCCACCAGGCCGAGGGGAGCGGCTTGGACGTCGGGGAGTACCGTGACATGCCCCGGGTAATAGAAGATCCCGTCGAGGCGGAGACCGGGGGAGCGATCGACGGCCGCGGCCAAGCCCACGAGCCTCTCGAGCGTGGGAACGCCGGTCCGCCCCGATCCAACATCGAGATCGACGAGGATCCCGATCGTCGTCCCCGCTTCGCGGGCCGCGGCGGAGAGAGCGGCGATCGCCTCGGGGCTGTCGACGGCGACGCGGATCGTCGCCGTACGGGCGAGGGCGGCCAGCCGCACCGTCCTCGCTGGATCGACGGCCGGATAGGCGACGAGGATGTCGGGCTCGCGGTCGGCGAAGGCGCGGGCGAGGATCTCCGCCTCCCCGACCTTTGCCACCGTCAGCCCGACGGCGCCGGCGGCGAGTTGGAGGCCGGCGATGGCGACGCTCTTGTGGGTCTTCGTGTGGGGGCGGTTGGCGATGCCGACGGCCTTTGTGTAGGCCGCCATCCGCGCGATGTTTTGTCGCACCTTCGTGGCATCGAGGACGAGAGCGGGCGTGGGGATCGTGTCGATCGAATGTCCGCGGGCCGCACCTGGCATTTTCAGCGTCCTCCAAGGGGTCTGCCCGAAGAATGCTACCGCAGGTGGCCGGGTGGGGGCAGATGGGTGTACGCTTTCGGCCCCCGACCCCGTTCCCAGGAGCACGCCCGCGCATGTCCGCCGCCAGCCACACCCCCGCGATCACCGGCATCCTCGTTCCCCACATGGTGCCGCTGGATGCCAAGGGGCGGATCGACGAGGAGGAGCTCTTCCGGTACGTGCAGTGGCTCGTCGACCGGGGCGTTCATGGCCTCTATCCCAACGGCTCGACCGGCGAGTTCCTCCGCTTCACCGTCGAGGAGCGGCGGAAGATCGTCCAGATCGTCTGCCGGGCGGCCGCGGGGCGGGTGCCGGTTGTCGCTGGAGCGGCGGAGGGGACGGCCGCCGAGACGATCCGCGCCTGCGAGCACTGCCTCGAGGCCGGAGCCCGGGCGGTGGCCGTCGTCGCCCCCTACTACTACCGCCTGTCCGCGGAGAGCGTCGAAGCCTATTTCCGCGAGATCGGGGCCCACAGTCCGATTGATGTCACGCTTTACCACATCCCGATGCTCGCCTCCCCGATCGAGATCCCGGTCGTCCGTCGGCTCGCGGAAGAGTTTCCGCGGATCATCGGCATCAAGGATTCCAGCGGCGACATCTCCCACATGCAGCGGTTGATGGCCGCGGTCCGCCCGGTCCGGCCGGGGTTCTCCTTCCTCACCGGCTGGGATCCGGCGCTGACGTCGATGCTCTTGGTCGGCTGCAGTGGCGCCACCGTCGCCACCAGCGGGATCCTGCCCGAGCTGACGCGCGCGGTCTACGATCTGGCGATGGCCGGAGACGTGAAGGGGGCGATGCGACTTCAGCCGCGGATCATCGAGCTGTTCGACATGGCGATGCAGGGGGCCGATTTCCCGGAGGGCTACCGGGTGGCGGCATCGTGCCGCGGATTCCGTATGGGGCCCTCCAGACATCCGGCCTCGGCGCAGCAGCTCACCGATCGGGCGGCGCTCGGGGAGCGGCTCACGGCACTCCTCGAGACCCTGGGGATGAACCGGGCTCGTCCCGGCGAGGCG
>SIAG01000175.1 GCA_009691925.1 Planctomycetaceae bacterium | reverse complement strand
GCCGCGGCATTCGTGTCTCACCGGCTCACGATGCTCTTGGAGGGCAAGGTGGGGTATGTCATCGGCGGCCTGCGCCGACTCCGCGATGATCACGGCCTCAAAGGGGAGAAACTCAAACGCCTCAATGCGGCGATCACCTACTACGAGAACAATCGGGAGTACATGAAGTACGACGACTACCTCGCCGCCGGCTATCCGATCGGCAGCGGGGTCGCCAAAAGGCGCCTGCCGACATCTGGTCGAAGACCGGATGGAAGGAACGGGCATGCGGTGGACCGTGCCAGGAGCCTTGGCAATGCTTCACCTGCGGGCCGTCTACCTCAACGGCCGCTGGGATGAGTTCATCGAGCACCACGTCGAAACTGAGCAGGACAGGCTATATGGCAAGGCTGCGGCATAGAGATGTGCGAGTTGCGCCCAAGTGATTTCTTCAATCGTTTCGTCTTCTCACCGGCAATGAAGCCGTGAGAAGGGTCATTATTCCTTGGTGCCCGGAGAACCGCTTGGTGAACGAGTTTCGCGTCACCCGCGGACAGCGCCGCCATGCAGTAGCCCGGAAACGATTCCAGGATCACATCCGCTGAGATGCCGTGATGAAGTGCCACTGCCTCCAAGTGGATCGACGTGGGCGTACCATCCGGACTGTTGTCGAAGGCCGCAGAACTGACACGCAGACTACCCGTGTTCTCATCAGCGACGATCCAGTGTGGATGGATTCTTCTCCAGAGAATCGCGTCGTTGCCTATCGTCGGATCGTCTGGATACGGGGTAGGAGTCATCCTTTCTCCCTGAATCTTACTTACCGCGTCGAGCGCCGAGCTAGTTCCCGTAGCGCTCCGCGCAGTCGCCCGCCATCACCTTCAGATTCCCACGACTCGCCAGTCGAACTATGTTCATAGCACGAGAGCCACCGGAAATCGGGTCGAATCTCAATCTCAAGGTCGATCCCGTGCATGTGCCACTCGAACTGCACTCCTCCTGGAGTCGTCGGCACGACAGACGGGGCAGGAATGTCATTCGGCATCAAAGTGATCAATTGCTTGGCCACGGCCTCGATCAACGATCCCTGTATCGGACGGGCGCTATAACTGTCCCATCTTGCGGGAAGAAAAGACAGTTCGGCGAGCCGCATCATGGTCGGCGCCAACCAGCAAGGCGGCAGCCCGAAAATCCTGACCTGGAAACTACTGTCGATTAATTGCACTCGCGCGCGGTGTTCGGGCATTCGGATGGGACCGGTAAGCATGCTACCGGACTGTGCGACTCCCGTCGGCATCGGCATCCGCGTCGCCCGCTTCGCCAGGGAAGCACTATCAGAGGCCATGATCGTCACTGAAATCTCTCCCATAACGCATGCATTTCCGGTGTTGTGATCGTGGCGAACATGCGCACGATCCAATCCCTCCCCAATTCGAGAAACTGCATCACCCCTTCGATGCTCTCCTCCAACGGCCGGCCGCGTACCGTCAGCGTGAGAACGAACATCGGCGTGTCGTCTTCGGCTCGATACGAGGGCTCCACAGCCACATGGAGGCGGCCGATCGGCTCGCCGCTCTCGTTTCGCATCACATACCTGGCCGTAAGCCCGCAGTCTTCGAGTTGCGGGGCAAAAGCATCGGTGCCACGCGGTGAGAACAACGTAACCACGTCTCCCAAATCGGCGTGAGTTCGCCAACCCTTGCCGGCCACAATATGGTTGACGTAGGTCACTTCAACTTGGTTGGGGTGGAACTCTCCAGAGGCGTGATTTTCGATGAGTGCCTTGAAAGAACCCAACTCCCTCTCAAACACGGATCGAACTGCGTCGTACCGCGGATAGGCGGCTTCGTCGGAAACCCTCCTCCAGTTGTGCACAAAACGATCGTTCTGCACTTGGATGAGGCCGCTCCCCGAGAAACGGGTTCGACGGTCGACCCTGGGCCTGTTCGCGAATCGACGCCTGTCCCGGCGGGCGTTTTCTGTAGATTCTGATCCAGGAGCTTTGGAAACGGGGTGAATGACGCCGTCTGCAACCGTCGCCCCGGGCCTCCAGCCAGGCGATCGCGTTTGCCTCCCTCACGAACGAATGGCGACAGCCCACGGAAAAGGTCCCCGCCCGTCTCACAGCCCCGTCAGCGCCACCGCGAGCCCGTCGTAGGCCAGCTCCACGCCCAGCGGGAGCGTCGCGGAGACGTCGCGGTGGGAGATGTCGTGGGAGAAGTGGATCAGGAGCGTTCGCTTCGCCCCCACGCGCCGCGCCACCTCGAGCGACTCTTCAAGCGAAAAATGCGTCGAATGTCGGGTCTGCCGGAGGCAGTCGAGGACGAGGATGTCGAGCCCGCCGAGGAGTTCAAAGGTCTCCTCCGGTATGAAGTTCGTGTCGGTGCAGTAGGCGACATCGCCGAAGCGAAAGCCGAGGACGTCGAAGACGCCGTGCCGCAGCCGCAGCGGCACGATGCGGCAGCCGAGGAGGTCGAACGGCTCGGTGCCGATCCGCTCGAAGACGAGCTTCGGCACGCCCCCGCCGGGGAGCGGCATCGGCAGGAAGGCGTAGTCGAAGGCCCGGCGGATGCGGTCTTCGACGAGCGCCTCGCAGTAGACCGGGATCGGCCCCCCGCGCGCGAAACAGAGCGGCCGGACGTCGTCGAGGCCATAGAGATGGTCGACATGCTCGTGCGTGTAGAGCACCGCGTCGACCCGGCCGATCCGCTCCCGGAGGAGTTGCGAGCGGAGATCGGGGGTCGTGTCAACCAGGAGCGTGCCGCCGGGGAGCCCCAGCAGGACGCTCGTCCGCGTTCGCCGGTCACGCGGGTCGTCGCTGGTGCAGACCGGACAGGCACACCCCACCATCGGCACGCCGACGCTCGTGCCGGTACCGAGGAAGATCATCTCGCCGGCGGGATCGCGAAACGGCAGGGAAACGGCCATGACTTAAAAAACCCTGGGGTGACCGAGGGCATCGTAGCAGCCCGCTCACGGCGCGGTGAGCCGGGCCTCGAGCCAGGGGGCGACCGCCGTAAACCAGGCTTCGGCATGGCGGCGCTGACCGGCGCCACTGAAGTGCACCCCGCGGCCGCCGGAGTCTCGGAGCGGGCCGGTGAGCCGATCGGTGTCGGGGCCGGGGAGGGCAAGGCCGTCGCGGCAAACGGCAGCCTGCGCCGCCCGGATGTCGGGCGAGGATTCATCGCCAGGGACATGGTAGGTGGCCCGGGCGACAAACCAGGGGAGTTCGCGGCCGACTTCAGCGCGCGTAACGCGGATGATGCGCTCGAGCATCGCTGCGTAGAGCGGCCCCGGCAGCGTGCGCGACAGATCTTGTTGGTTGGCGTCGCTCTCTCCCTGATGCCAGAGCACCGCCCGGAAGCCGGTTGGCTCCAGCTGCTTCATCCGGCCAACGAGCATGGCGAACGCCGCACCGTCACTCTCAAAGCCGCCCCCCGCCACGGGGCGAACCCGCGCGGTGAGTGTCGGCGGCGCCGGGAACCGGCTCCCCTCCGGAAGCCATTCGCGGACACTCGTCGCGCCGATGCCACAGGCAACCAGGCCGATCGGGACGTTGAGCTCGGCCTCGAGCCTGTCACCGAGCGCCGGCAGGAAGCTTCCGCCGTCGCCGCTGGCCCCCGGCTGCGGATCGGCCGCCACGCGCCACACGCCCTCGGGATCGAGCGCCACGACCCGATCAGTCGCTGGGGCGAGCCGCTCCTCGCCATGGTTGGCAGAGTTTGATTGACCGGCGACGACAAACACCTCGCCGATCCCGACCCGCTCCACCGTCGCTCTCCCCGTGACGGCCCCCTCGACCACCGACCTGACCTCGACCCGATACCAGCCCCCCGCCGGCGCGGCGAGGAGGCCGGTGAACGCCTCCCCTTTCCGCGTGAGAGAATGCCACGGGGCATCGCTCGCCAGGGCGACGCGGGCCTCGATCGCTCCCGCCTCGGGGACGTCGGCCCGGACCTCGACGGGAATGGCCCCGCTGGCGCGGTCGTGTCGCTGCACCACCGCCCGCTCCAGCGGAGCGACGATCCGCAGAGCCGCCCCCCCGGGCACCGGCGCGGCGCCATGGGCCAGCAGGGGCGCGATGACGAGGGCCCAAAGCAGGGCGAACCGCGGCCGCAGCCGGAATCCGGGCCAACGCCCAGCCGCCCCTGAAGCCCGCGGGAAGCAGCAGTCGATTCCGATCCATGGTCGTGCCATAACAAACTCCTCGACCCCGTTTCGCCTTGACCGATCCAGCGGGATACCGCGACAATCCACCGGTGGCGGCAACGGAAACCGCCCAGCTTACCCGGTCCACCCTCTGCTCCCGGCCCGCCATGGGCCCGGCGGGGTGCCGTCGTTCCAGTTCGGGCCGGTCACCGGCCGGAGGCCTTGGACGGCGTCCGATCCTCCCTTCATCGGCTCCGACCGACCCTTTTTTCTGCCCCGCCGAACGAAACGACGCACGATGGAACACCTCGAACAGATCTGGGACGCGGTCACGAACACCGCTGCCGCCGCCGGACACCGCGTGGAGCGGCTCCTCACCGGCATGTTCGGATCGTCCAACGCTCGCTACCTGCGACGGCTTGAGCCGAAGATCGAGGCGATCAACTCGCTCGAGGCCAGATACCAGGCGATGACCGATGCCGAGCTCCGCGGTCAGACGGCCGAGTTCCGCCGCCGTTTGGCTGCCGGAGAAACGCTCGACGACATCCTCCCCGAGGCCTTCGGCGTCTGCCGCGAGGCGGGGACCCGCTGGCTCGGCATGCGTCACTACGACGTCCAACTCGTCGGCGGCATGGTGCTCCACTCCGGCGCCATCGCCGAGATGATGACCGGCGAGGGGAAGACGCTCGTGGCCACGCTCCCGGCCTATCTCAATGCCATCGAGGGGAAGGGGGTTCATGTCGTCACCGTCAACGACTACCTCGCCCGCCGCGACATGGAGTGGATGGGGCCTCTCTACATGGGGCTCGGGCTCTCCGTTGGCGCGATCCAGTCGGGGATGGATTCCGCCGAGCGGCAGAAGTCGTATGCGGCCGACATCACCTACGGCACGAACAACGAATTCGGCTTCGACTACCTCCGCGATAACATGCGGATGGCCTCGCGCGGCGATGACCGCTTCCCGGCCCACCAGCAGCAGAGCCAGGGAACGCTCAATTACGCGATCGTCGACGAGGTCGATAATATCCTCATCGACGAGGCCCGCACGCCGCTGATCATCTCCGGCCCGGCTCATGACGACGTCGCCAAGTACACCCGGGCCGACCAAATCTCCCGCCAGCTGCGCCCCGAGGAGCACTTCGAGGTCAAGGAGAAGGAGCACACCGTCAGCTTGACGGAGGCGGGCGTGCGCTGCGCCGAGCAGCTCGCCGGCGTGGAGAGCTTCTACACGGCGGGCAACATGGAGTGGCCCCACCTCATCGACAATTCTCTCAAGGCCCACCATCTCTACAGGCGCGACGTCAACTACGTTGTTCAGCAGGGTGAAGTGGTGATCGTCGACGAGTTCACCGGGCGGTTGATGCCGGGCCGACAGTGGTCCGACGGGCTCCACCAAGCGGTCGAGGCGAAGGAGGGGGTGCGGGTCAAGGAGGAGTCGCAGACCCTCGCCACCGTCACCCTCCAGAACTTCTTCAAGCTCTACAAGAAGCTCGGCGGCATGACCGGCACGGCGATGACCGAGGCGAGCGAGTTCTGGAAGATCTACAAGCTCGACGTCATCGCCATCCCGGCGAACCGCGGCATGAAGCGGATCAACCATTCCGACGTCATCTATCGCACCGAGAAGGAGAAGTGGACGGCCGTCGCCGACGAGGTCGAGCGCGTCCACCGCTGGGATTCGCTCGCGCTCTCCGACGGCAGCTGGCGGATCGGGCGGATCCTCGGCGAGAACGACACGTCGGTCGAGTTCGAGGACAAGGAGACGCGGACGAAGGAATCGATCCCGCGAAAATCTGTCCGCGACCTCCAGCACCGCGGCTGTCCCGTCCTCGTCGGCACCGTCTCCATCGAGAAGAGCGAGCTCCTCTCCTCCCTCCTCGAGGCCCGCGGCATCGATCATCAGGTGCTCAACGCCAAGCACCACAAGCGTGAGGCCGAGATCATCGCCCAGGCCGGGCGGCGCGATGCCGTGACGATCGCCACGAACATGGCCGGCCGCGGCACCGACATCATCCTCGGCGGCAACCCTGACACCCTCGCCTGGGCCAGGCTCCAGGAGAAATACCCGACCCGTCTCGACGTTCCCAAAGAGGAATGGGACACCCTCGTGCGCGAGATCTCCAGCCGGGAGAACATGAAGGCCGAGGGAGACGAGGTCCGCGGGATGGGGGGGCTGCACATCATCGGCACCGAGCGCCACGAGGCTCGGCGGATCGACCTCCAGCTCCGTGGTCGCTGCGGGCGGCAGGGGGATCCCGGCTCGAGCCGGTTCTTCCTCTCCCTCGAAGATGACCTGATGAGGATCTTCGCCGGTGAGTGGGTGAAGAACGTGCTGACGCGGCTGGGGATGCAGGATGGCGAGGCGATCGAGAGCCGGATGGTGACGCGGCGGGTGGAGGCGGCGCAGAAGAAGGTTGAGGAGCGCAACTTCGACGTCCGCAAGAACCTCCTCGAGTACGACGAGGTGATGGACGAGCAGCGGAAGAGGGTCTACGGATTCCGCCAGAAGATCCTCGACGGCTCCGACTGCCGCGAGTTGATCCTCGACATGATCGACCGGCAGATCGACCAGAACGTCGGCACGTTCCTCGACAAGGACTACGGCCCGCAGACCTACGCCACTTGGGCCGCCGGCCAGGTGTCGTGCGAGCTCGACGCCGCCGATTTCCGCGGCCTGAACCCCGAAGAGGCCGAGCGGCTCGCGACCGATCAGGCGATCCGTCAATCGGAGACACAGATCTTCGAGGCGGTCGAGGAGAACATCCCCGACGGGGAAGACGAGAGCGAGTGGAACTGGGGGGCCCTGGCGACGTTCGCCAATGCCCGCTGGAAGACCCACCTCACCGATCGTGATCTGAGGCGGATCGGCCGGCAGGATGTCGTCGAATACCTCCAGGGAGTGGTCCGCGAGGCGATCACGAAGATCGATCTCGCCGAGGGGGGAAAGTTCCTCTCGCATGATTTCGGGCTGCGGAGCGCCTGCGGCTGGACGGAGTGGCGGTTCGGCGAGTCGCTCACCCCGGCCGACATCGAGCGCGCGATGCAGTCGGGGCTCGACCCGAAACAGTTCCGCGAGTTGGTCAAGCTGAAGGCCCACGATGTCTACGCCCGCCGGGAGATCGACTATCCGGTCCTCGCCGGGCTGTCGCATTTCATCCGCCCGCAGGCGGACGGATCACGGGCCCTCGATCGCGATGGCCTGCTCGCCTGGGCACGCGAGCGCTTCAATCCCGAAATGCAGTCTTCCGATCTCGAGACGAACGATCTCGATCAACTCCGGCGTGTCCTCTCCGAGGCGAGTCTCCAGCGCCACGCCCGCGGCGACGATCCCCGCGATGAGATGAAGCGGATGGAGCGGGCCGTGCTCCTTCAGTTTCTCGACAACGCCTGGAAGGACCACCTCCTTGCCATGGATCACCTCCGGTCGAGCGTCGGCCTCCGTGGCTACGCCCAGGTCGACCCGAAGGTGGAGTACAAGCGCGAGGGGATGCGGACGTTCGACCTGATGTGGAAGGGAATCGACGAACGAGTCACCGATATCGTCTACCGGATCGAGCAGGTCGAGGACGATGCCCTGCGGAGCACCTGGAAGGAGACTGCGGCGATCCATGCCGCTGCCCCGTCGGCCACGCTTCCCGAGCCCCCCTCGGCGGAAGCCTCTGCCGCCGAGCCGTCGAATCCGGATGACCATGTCGAGCCGATCCGCAATCTCGCCCAGAAGGTGGGGCGGAACGATCCTTGCCCCTGCGGGAGTGGGAAGAAGTTCAAGAACTGCTGTGGCCGCTCGAGCAACGTGACCAACGGCTAGCCGTGGCCCCAGCGTGCGTGCCGTCTCCCGGCGGTCACGGCCCACCATGCTCCTCGATCTTATCTACCTCGTTGTCTTCGTCGCGCTCCTCCCCTGGATCGCCTGGCGACGCTGGTCGGGGGGGCGCCCGGTGGCGGCTCCGTGGATGCGTTTTTCCGGCAGCATCCCTCCCCTCCCAACTAAGGGGCCGCGGCAGCGGATCTGGCTCCACGGCGTCAGCGTCGGCGAGATCCAACTCCTGTCGTCGCTCGCCCACGAGATCGGGGCCCGGGCCGGGGCCGCGGGAATCGCGGTCGAGTTCGTCGTCTCCAGCTCGACGACGACCGGCCTCGATCTCGCCGCCAAACGCTTCGGGAACGCG
>SIAG01000174.1 GCA_009691925.1 Planctomycetaceae bacterium | reverse complement strand
CGCATCCTTGGGAACAGCAAACGACGTCGCCACGACCCAGCCGTCGGCACCGACCACAAACCCGCTCGAGGGCCCTGATGCCGGGGAAGCCTCGGCTGGCCCACCCAGGCCAGCCTCGGAGACGCCCGCTACCTCAACCCGGACCACCGCCGGAGCGACCGCGGCGGCGGCGGCCTGGAAAGCCGCCTCCTCCTCGAGCCCCACACCTTCGGCCCCGCCGGCCCGCGCTCCCCAAACTGACGCGAGGATCGCGACTGCCAGCCACGAAACCATCCACACCCCTCCCCTGCCCTGCCCCCCCGGAACGCCGCCGGCCTGATTCTTCGCGCGCATCTATGGTCTCCTGCCGGCCAGCGGCTTCGGCCCGAGGTCACATTCGACGATGCCGCCATCCCGGATCACAGTCAACCGGACCGGATCGCCGTCAGCGAGGGCGGCCAGCCGTTGTTGCACAGCCGAACGGGAGGCAACGGAACGACCGTTGACCGCGACGAGGAGATCGTCGGGACGCAAACCGGCCCCGGCGGCCACCGATCCATCACGGATGCTCTCCACGAACGGCGGCGTCTTGTCGAGGAGGTCGGAGACGAGGACAACGCCGAGGAGGACGACGTCGTAGGGGAGCGTGTCGGGGTCGGGGGACGCTGCCTCGGCGTCGGGCCCAGCGCCGAGGACGCCGCGGTAGCCACGGGCTACCTCGTCGATCGGCAGCGCGTAGTTGAGCCACACGCCGGTCGCGGTGGCGCGCAATTCCTTCCCGAGCATGCCGACCAATCGACCCCGCCAATCGACGAGGGCGCCTCCAGCGGAGCCGGGATTGCTCGTCGTGCAGTCAAGGATGTAGACGTCGCCGCGGTACGGGGCCTCGTGCGCCCCGCGCCGGGCCTCGAGGGGAACGACGGCCGATACGACGCCGTGCTGGGCGCTCACGCGCTCGTCGCCGACGGCCACGCCGAACAGATTCGAGAGGGCGAACACCCGGCTCCCCGGCGCGACACGAGCCACCGGCTTAAGCGCGCCGGCCGGGTCGGTGGGGAGCCGGTCCGGCGGAGGAAGTTCGTAGCAGGGGAAATCCTCCCCGGCGATCGACAGCACCGCCAGTTCGCGGCGCGGATCGGCGCCGAGGAGCGTCGCCGAATACCGTCGACCGTCGTCGAGCACGCAATCGATCGAATCGGAATCGAGCACCGTGCTGAGAACCGTGACGATGTGTCCACCCGGACTGACGAGGATTCCTGTCTGGTACGCCTCGAGGCCGCGCACGCCCCCGGCCCCGTAGAGCTTCACCACGCGGTGCGCGGCCCCGGCGATCGTCTCCTCGGGCGACGCCCCCCACGCCTCCGCGCCCCCCCACCCCTCTGCGCCCCCCCACCCCTCTGCGCCCCCCAGGAGCGCCACGATGACGACCATCCATCCGCGCACCACGGTCATCCCACGCGTCGGGCAGCTGTTCATGTCGTCCCTCCATCGGCCGGCCCTTCGGCGCCGCCGTCCTGCCCGTCACCGGCCGGCGCCTCGACGTCAATCCGCTCGATGCGGAATCGATCGAAGACCTCGTCGCCATGGCGAACCTCCATCGTCTCCGGCCATCCGCTCCCGGGGCTGAAGCGGACTTCGCATGGGTCGGCGTCAGGGGTTGGCCAGAGATCAACGCCGAGAACAAACCCGTCATCGGCGACGAGGAACCGCCCCTCCACGGAGGATGCCGCCGTCTCGAGGACATCGACCAGCCGCGCGCCCCCGGGCGTGCCCGGCGCGGCGGTCGACTCCGATCCGTTGCCCGCCGCGGCGGCGCTCCAGTGGGGCACGGTCCCCCAGTAGGTCGTTCTCCCCAGGCTCGCGGCCCCCTCGCGGAGGAGACGCCGCCAGAGGACGAGCGCCGCCAGCAGCCCTCCACTCCCGGGGGGCGCCGGCGTGGCGTCGAGTTCCCCGGTGGCATCGATGGAGCTCGTCCCCGTCGGCAGATCGATCATCGCGCGCCGATCGGAGAGCTCGATTCTGAAGGGCTGCCCCTTCTCGAGCCGCCCCGACATCACCCAGGTGGCATCGCCGGCGGGAAGCGGCTGGCGGGCTGCCATCTGCCGCCCCACCCGGTCGCGCTCGAGGGTGTTGAAATGGAAGTTCGTGAAGCCGTTGCGGGGCTCGTAGAGCCCGACGAGCGCGGGGGGGAGCACGACCTCGGGCTTTTTCCCTGCTCCGTGCGGCGCCGGATCACCGGGGCGGCCACGGCGCTGCGGATCCGGATCCGGATTCCCCGGCGGCCCATCCGGCGGCGCTTCGGGCTCGGCGCCGCCGGCGACGATCTTGGCCAGCTCTCCGGAGGTGTGGAGGCCGGCGAGACGGACGAGGATCTCGTGGCGGCGGCCCGAGCGGCGGTAGACCAACGGCACGCGCCACCCGGCCGGAAGCGTGCCGAGGATATTCTTCAGGGCGTTGACCGTCCGCACGGGGCGGCCGGCCATCGACACCACCTCGTCGTCATACCGCAGCCCACGGCGGTAGGCGTCGGACGATTCGAGAATGTCGGAGACGACGACCCGTCCGTCGTCGGCGCTGGCGACCGTCGCCCCGAGGGTGGCATGATCGACGAGGCGTCCCCCTTTCAGGCAGCCGAGGAACTGGCGGAGTTGGTTCGACGAGATCGCGTAGCCGACACCGACGTTCACCCGGCCCCGCTTCTCGAACGAGGCCCGCCCGTTGACCCCGATCACCCGCCCCTCCGCGTCGAACAGGCCGCCCCCCGAATTGCCGGGATTGATGGCCGCATCGACCTGGAGACAGTCGGCGTACTCAAGGATCGTGCCGGCCGGGAATTGGTAGCGCCGTGTCCCGGAGACGATCCCGGCGCTGATCGACGGGCGGAAGTCGGTGGCGAGGAGGAAGGGATTGCCCGCCGCGAAGCAGAAGTCTCCCACCTCGACCAGATCGCTGTCGGCGAGCTCGGCGAAGGGGAAATCGTCGCGACCGACGAGCTTGATCAGGGCCACGTCGCCGGTCGGATCGAGGCCGACGAGGACGGCGTCGTAGAGCTTTCCATCCGAGAGGCCGCACTTCATCGACACGCCGGCGGGTTGGACGACGTGGAAGTTGGTGAGCGCGTAGCCTTCCGCGCTGACGAGGACCCCCGAGCCCCCCCCCGCCTCACCGGCGAAGATCGCCACCGCCGCTTGTGAGGCCCGAGCAATCGCCTCGATCCGCTCCTGTTCCGCAGCGCGCACCGCCGCAGCGACGTCCGTGGCCGCCGCGTTGCCGGCGGCGAGAAAGGTGGCAAGGAGGATGGCGTTGAGAAGAAAAACACCGCGCATCGCGAGGGGCGACTTTCTCCACAGACAGCCTGGGCACCGTGAAGCGGTGAAGCGACGATGGAACGAGAGACTCATTGCTCAACAACCGGAGAGGTGAATCGGACCGGGCAACCGGAATCGGACGCGCTGACAAAACCGACCGTGACCCCCAATCGACGTCCACCAGCCACGTCGACCTCGATCGGGATCCCCTCCGCCCCCGGGTCGACCGCGGCTGCGTCGATCTGCCGGCGGAAGACCTCTCGATCGTCGACCGTGACGATGACCTCGGAGATCCCCGCGGCGCGGGCCGCGCCGGCCGGGGCGATCGACGTCCGGAAGCGACGTGCCTCCGGCGGCAGGCGCCAGACAGCCGCCGTGCGGGGGCGGATGACGAGGCCGGGGCGGGGGACTCCGCCCTCCGCCACCACGCTCCGCGGGGCGAAGAACGAGGCCAGTCCGGGGATCCGTCCGAGGTCACCAAACCACGGCTCGACTTCGAGCCGCTCCGGCGCCACCCCGACCAGCGACATCATCCGTCCCGCGGCCCAATCGAGGCGAACGACGGCGTCGCCGGGCAGGCTGACATCGCCATCGAGGAGGAGCTTTTCCGGGGTCCACTCGATCCGGCGGGCCCGCACGGCTCCTCCGACGAGATCGACAGCCACGGCCGCCGCCGACTTCCCGGTGCCCCCCTTCGCCGCGGTCGGTTCACCGCGCAGCCAGTAGATGCCGATGACCTTCGAACGCTTGACGGGGATCGTCTCCTCGTCAAGGACGACCGTGATCGTGTCGGGGCCGATCGACTTGATGGCGCATTCGACGAACTCGTGGCCGGAGGCGGAGCCGACCACGAGAAGATCGCTTTCGATCGTTTCGGGGAGCGCTACCAGCCAGGCCGCGCCGGGGACCGCCGTGTCGTCATCGTCCTGTCTCCAGGCGACACTGCGGACCTTCGCCACCGGGATCTCCCCCCGGCCGTCCGGCCGGGTGAGGGTGACGACGCTCCCTTCCCAGGCGATCTCCCCCGCTTCGATCCATGATCCGTCGACAAGGCCGATTCGGCAGCGCCCCACTCCCCGCCCAACCTCCCCTTCCCGCTCCACCACACGAAGGGTGTCGATCGGCACGACGCGCTGTTGGCCGGCGACGTCGATCTTCAGCCCCGCCCCGTCGAGGGCGACGAGCGTCCCCGACGAAACCCCGGCCTCAGTCGATTCGATGCGGAGCGACGGTGGCTCGGCGGCGTGGGCGAACGTGCCACCGGCGGAGAGTCCCCACCAGATCGAGAGGGAGGTGAACAGCGGGCGCAGCCGCCGGATACGCCCGCGCGCATCGGCCGACGTCGGGATGGGTGCTCGCATCAAGGGTGCCTCGGTTCGATGACGGGGAGCCTCCCCAGGCGCTCGGCGTGCGCAGCTCATGGCGACGACTCGCCGGCGGCCAGTCGCTTGAAGTACTGTTCGATCGCTTCCCGGTAGTGGGCAGGGAACTCGCGGCCGATCTGCTGCAGGGCCTGCTCCCGTTCGTGGGGCGGCAGGTTGCCCCAGCCTTCCCCCGCGCCGAGATCGCGGCGCGTCACCTCGCCGGCGCCCTGCCCTCCGGCGATCCGGCTGTCATCCATCGGCTTGCCGTTGCCAGAATTGCCCTCGCCGGGCGCGCCGCCACCGCCGGACTGCTGATTCTGCTTCTCCTCGATCGCCGCGATCAGTTTGTCGAGCGACTCGATGACGCCATCCTGAACCTGTCGGGTGACCGGACCGGCACGCCCCTGGCCGAGCCGGCGCGTGATGTCGCGCATCCGTCGGGCAATGTGGTCGAGCGATTCGTCTTCGAGCCCGGTCATGTCGGCACGCAGCAGCCGCGCCACGCGCTCGTAGCGCACTGGAATCTCCGCCGCGCGTTCGAGGAGCCGCTCGAGCGTCGTGATGCAGTCGTCGGTCCGCAGCAACCAATGCTGACAGGCGGCACTGTGGAAGAGGAGCGAGGCTGGATCGACGACCGCAGCCGGATCGAGCCCGGCGAGGAGCGAGAGGCCGTCGTCGAATCGCTCCTGGCGGACAAGCTCGCGTCCCAGCCAGAGCCTGACGACTTCGCGCTCGAAGTCATCGGTGCCCTTCTCCCCGACCCAGCCGGGGAGGGCTGCGGCCGTCACCGGCGGCACGCCGGGCGTGGCCGGCACGACAGCCAGGACCGGCAGACAGCGCGGGTCGGCCTCGGCGACCGTCGCCATGACGACATCGAGCCGGTCGAAGGCGGGATCGGCTCCCCGCTCCCGCCACAAACCGAGGGCCGCAGCGCGCTTTTCCGGCGGGAGGCCCGCGCGTTCCATCCAAGCGACGATCGCTTGCTCGACCTCGTCGTGCGTGGGGATCCGCCAGCTTGCGGGCTTGGCGAGCTCCGATCCCTCGCCCCCGTCCGGCGCCGTGGCGAGCGCGTGGGGGGTGAGGTCGGCCGCGGCTGCCGCCGGCATGACGAGGGCCAACACGACCTGCATCAGGGCCACCGGCCACTGCCGGAAACACCCGCGGAACGGGACCGCCGTCGTGGTGACATGGTTCATGGCTCGTTCCTCATTCTGTCAGACCAGTGACGATGTCATGGGCGGCCCGCTCGATCTTCCGCTGCCGATCGGAGAGGCGCCGCACGGCGTCGAGGAGCTCGGGCTCCTCCGCCTGCTCGGCCCCCTCGCCGAGGACCTGGGAGAAGCGCCGCGTCCTCGTGTTCACGCGCATCTGTAACGACCGGATCATCTTCAACTCGGAGAGCTTGTCGACGAGGGGCTGCTCGCCCGGTTCGGCGGGCCGTCCGCCAGCGGAGCCCTTTTGCTGTTGCTGTTCCTCCCGCTGCGCCTTCTCCAGCGCTGCCACCATCTCCTCGAGGCTCGAGACGATGTCCTGGACGATGCCCCGGGTGGTGCCCCCGACATCCCCACGGCCGAGCCGGGCGGCGGCCTGCGTGGCGTCGTCACGCACCTGTTCGAGGGCCTCTGGGATCGCCACGGCCGAGCCATCGTCGCGGACGAGCGTCAGGGCCTTGGCAGCCTCGGCACCGATCGCCGTCTGCTCGCGCCCGAGTCGCGCGGCCTCCAATTCCCGTTCGCGCTCCCGACCGGCGGTCGGTTCGGCGGCGATCTTCTCGGCCGCGGCGAGGACCGCCTTCTCGGCCCGGAGCATGGCGCGCAAGCGGGTCTCGAGTTGCACTAGGAGCCGCTCGACCTCCTGCTCGCGCATCTGCCGGAGGATCTCCTCAAGCTCCGCCCGGGCGGTCTCGAGCTCCTCGATCGCCTTCTCCTGCTCCTGGCGGGCATCGCGGCGTTTGGCCTTCTCGATCCCCTCCTCCGCCCTGCGCATCCGCTCGGCCGCCGCTTCGAGCCTGTTTTGGGTGCGCTTCGCGCGCGACGATTCGTCATCCCCCTCGGGTTGCTGGCCGGGCTCGTTTGGCTCCTGGGGCGAGTCACCACTCCCCTCCCCTCCGGCCGGCTCGCCCCCCTGCGAAGGCTTTGTCGAGCCTCCTTTCTCTCCCTCTTCGGAAGCGGGCTTTTCGTCCCCTGCGGGCTCTCCCTCCCCCGGCTGCGGCTCGCCCTCCCCCGGCTTCCCGCCGTCGGCTTCAGAAGGCTGGTCCCCCGATTTCCCGGCGGGCTTCTCGCCGCCGGGTTGGCCTTCCTGGGGGGACTGCTTCCCGCCTTTCGGGGCGCCCGGCTCATCCCCCTCGGCGGGGTCCCCGTTTGGGCCATCCTTGGGTTCCTTCCCTACTTTGACAGGCTCTCCGCCGGCGTCGCGGACCTCCATCCGCTTGGCAAAGCCGCCGAGCTCGCGGGAGAGATCGGACGTCTCCCCGGCGAGGGCATTTTGCCGGTCGAGGAGCTGCGCCTCGCGCGCCCCCGCCTCGGTCGATCCCTCGATGTCCCGTTGCTTGGCGATCAGTTTCGAGACGCGTGCCAGGAACTGCTTCACTTCCTCCTTCGAGTTGGCGAGGTGACGATCGGAGTCTCCCGCCTCGAGGAGCGTGAGGAGCTCGCGGAGCTGCTCGATCGCCGAGGCTTGCGTCGTCCCTGCCTTCAGCAGTTGTCCCTTTTCGAGGAGCTGCACGATCGTGTCGAGCCTCCCGCCGACCTCCTGGTCGCGCGCCTGTTCGAACACGCTTCGCAGCACCGCGGCCCGGCGCGGGTCGCTCGCCGCGAGAAGATCAGCCAGCCGCAGAAAAGTTTTTTCCAGTTCACGGTACTGGGCGAGGAGCTGCTGCTCACGGGCGGCGAGGGCGGCCGGATCCTCCCCCGACGTGGCGTTTTGTGGCTGGGGCGTGGCGCGCCCTCCCTCCGGTTCCTGGGGGAACGCCGGCAGGAGCGGGAGGCAGGCGAGGAGCATGCCGCTGATACTTGCCGCGAGCCGGCGTGGGGCCGGGCCCCCGGGCCGGCATGGGGCGACGGCCACGGGCTCGCGGACGACGTCGCAGCAGTCGGGCTTCGGTGTCATGGTCGCTCCAACGCCTCCTTGGCCCGCTGTCGCTGACGCCGGAGCGTCTCCGAGCGGATCTCCTCCTGCGTCCGGATCACGCCTCGCAGGAGCTCGATCACCTCGTTGTAGGACTCCAACTCCATCATCTTATCCAGAACGGTCCGCATCCGGGCGAGGACGGCATCGGCACGGGCGATGATCGCCCCACGGTCGGTTGCCGCGGCCGATCGCACCGCTGTGGCGAGCCCGGGAAGATCGTCGGCGGCGATCGCCGCCAGCGGCGCGGCAATCTGCCCCACCAAACGCCCCTCGAGCTCCGCCGTGAGCATCCGGTTGTTGTCGAGCTCGCCCCGGATGGCGAGGAAATCCCGGGCTATCTCGCCAGTCTCCCCGGCAGCGCGGGAGGCCGATTCGGCCAGCCGCCCTGATTCCAGCGGCCAACCGTCCACCACGGGATCCGCGGGCTGGCTCTCCCCCTCGTCGCCGACCGCGGCGGGCGCGACGCCGTCGCCCCGCTCCTCTCCCCCGCCCACGACCTCTCCCCCGCCCACGACCTCTCCCCCGGCGCCCTCCCCTCCCCCGCTCCCCACCACGGCACTCCCTTCCAA
>SIAG01000173.1 GCA_009691925.1 Planctomycetaceae bacterium | reverse complement strand
AGTGGGCCGGGCCACAGACGCCACCCTGCCGCTTCGCCCAGCGGAGCGTGTTGAGCCCGAGGGTCGGCCAGTGCTGCATCGAATCCCCGCCGGGGGGAATCTGCTCGGTGAGCCGAAGGAGATTCAAGTGGCCGGAGGCGTGCGACCCGAAGCCCGACACCTCGATGTCGTAGCGGAGGAGGTAAGGAGGCCGGCTGACATCGTCGGGCTTCCCTGAGAAAAACCGTTTCTGGAAATCGAAGCACGGGCCCCAGGTGAGGCAGCAGCCGACCTTCAGGTCCTCCCCCATGCAGTGGCGGAGCATGTCGGCCGGCATCACTCCCTCGGTGGGGCTCTCGTAATGGGCGCAGCCGGCGGCGTGGATGTGGTGATCGCCCGACCAATAGCCGCGGCGCGACGGGTCGACCCAGCGCCGGACGGCATAGCGCAGCTCGGCAGGCCCATTCCCCACGACGAGCGTCTGCTCCTCCGGAATACTCTCCGGCCCGCGCGAGCAGCGCACCGTGTAGCGGCCCGGCGGGAGCCGGACTGACTCCCCATCCTCACGGTAGATCTGCCGCTGGAAGAAGAAATCGGGGGCCAGCCGCTTCGACTGCGGCGGATAGACGCGCCCCTGCTCGTCGACGATCTCGAAGCAGCCCACGGCCGGGAGCCCCGCCTCGTCCTCGACACGAAAGGTGACCTCGCTCGAGGGGGCGATCCGGCAGGCGATGTCGGTCCCGGCCCACTCGCTCCCCCGATCGGCCGAGGCAACCTCGATCCAGTCGATCCGCATCCGGCAGGGCTTGCCGTTGGGATCGATCCGGACTCCGACGACATGCCCGTCGGCAGGGATCGGAATCTCGTAAAGCATTTCCCGCCCCGGCTCGACATTGAAGGTGACGACGTGCCCCCCATCCGGTCGCGGCCGTTCCTCCGTCCACCAGAACACCTGCCCGATGCCCGCTTCCTCCGCCTTCGCCCAGAACCGCAGCACGAGACCAGCCGGCTTCGACGGCGCGGAGAAGGTCGCCCCCAGGAAGGGATCGTTGCCGGTCCCCTCGATAAACAGCGAGCCTTCACGGGCCTCGAGGTTCACCTGATTCGTGGTCGAGTCCCACCCGGCAAGGCCCTCGGTAAACCGCCAGGCAGCGACGATCGAGGTCGTGCCTGGAGGGGCAACGACGCCGTCGGTCGGCGGGGTGGAAAACTCGAGCGTGGCAGTGCGATCGCCCGCGGTCTTGGCCCACAGCTCTACGATCCTATATTCCAACGGCAACCCCGACAGCGTCGGCGTCAACGGCTGCCCCTCGAAGGCCGTAAGCCCGAGCCAGCGTTGCGGCACGTCGGCCGCTGGGGCGTGGGGAAGGGGACGGGCCTGAGGGCTCCCCACCCGCAGTCGCGCCCGGATCTCCGGGGCGTTTACCACCTTGACGAGCACCGTTCGCCATCCCTGCTCAACCAGTGCCAGCACCCCGGCATGCTCGCCAACGGCGACCGTCGGCGGGCCATCTTTCGCAACTCCGATGGCCACCGCGCAAAGCGGATCGAAGATCGACTCGATTCCCCGGGTGACTGCCGCATCGTCTTCGAGGGACTCAAAGCCCGCCAACTGATTCCTCGCCTCCGGCGACAGCGGGCTCCCCAGCCGTTCGAGGGCATCGACAAGCCGATGAGCCTGCGCGAGGAGCGGTTGGCGTTCGACCGCGGCCACGGTCGGCCACGGCTCAGCGGCAAACGAAGTCACGCCAGAGAGGAGAACGAGCGCTCCCCACACCGCCACCCGACAACGACGAGCTCTTGGAAACGTCATCGCACACCACTTTTTTCTGAGCCGGACAGACGGCGGGCCGGCACGCCCTTGAGCAACAGATCCGCCGCCGCCCGGAAGCCGAGGTCCTGCGTTCCTTGGCCGACGTCGGCCTCGAGATGCACCTCCCTCCGCCCCTCCTCGAGGAGGCGAATCTCGATGATTTTCCATTCGCGTTCCGCTCCGGAGAGGAACGACGACGATGCAATTCCATCGATGAGGCCGACCGCGCAAAACAGCGCCGGCCGGGGCAGATTCACCGAGCGATCGGTGGCCGCGATTCGCAGCGGCGCGCGGATCCGGGCGGCATTTTGAACCTCGAGAAGGCAGCGGTAGGTGCGATCGACGACGAGCTCCGGAAGCGGGCTGACTGCAGCCAGTTTCACGCGCGACTCCGGATTGACGTCGACCCGCAGCACCACCAACGGCTCAACGGCCGCGGCCAGGCTATCGCTTGACTCGGCGGCGGCGAGCAGGGGCTCCAGCGCTCGCGCATCGGGGCGGGGAAGGAGCTGATCGAGGGTCAGGAGCAGATGGTCGCGGGTCTCGTCGACGGTGCTGGCGGCGAGGGCCGCCCGTCTGGCAATCAGCCGCTCGTAGCGACCAATGCCCTCCTCGACATAGGCCACCGCCTCGTTCCGCTGCCCGGCGGTGGCAAATCGGCCCTTGAGCTCGATGTCACGGATGTGGGCCCGCATCCGCACGATCCAGTCCCGCGCTGCCTCCGGCCGGAACACTCCCCGCCCCTCGACGACGACCTGCACAGCGCTGGTGTGGGCGATGCCCGCGCGCTCGATGCAATTGAATCCCCCCCCGCGGCTGGCCCGGGCGACGATCCATCGGCTTTCCCCCACCGACAGATCGACCGCCAGCTCCGCCGTCGTCTCCTCGGTGGTCTCCTCCGCGATCACCACGCCATTGGAGACGACTTGCACGACACCGAGCGGCTCGCGCGACACGGCCCGCACCCGCACGGTCACGCGGTCGTCCGGATCCCTGGCGATCGAGTCGCCGGGCGTGTGCCCATCGACGTCGAGAAACAACAGCGGACCGGAGGTGGTGAACGTCCGCCCGCGGCGAATGCCGTCGATCCATTTCTCGTAGCTGAAGTCACCGTCGATCCGCACGTAGGCCCGGGCGGCGCCGACAACCCTGGCCGGATGATCGCTGCCGTTGGTGAGCGGGATCCGGAAGCCGCAGTCGAGGAATCGCTCGAAGTCAGCCGGCCCGAGCTGATCGAACGAATCGGTGAGCCCGTGGATGACGTTGAGGGGGGACTCATGATTGCCACCGGTGCCGTGGGCCTCGATCGAGATCCCCCCCTGACTCCGTGCCTCCTCGATCGCCGGGCGGTTGTGCGGCCAATCGATCGAGTCGTCACCGGCGATCCCCGGCCCGGTGCCGATCGGCATCACGAGCCAGCGAAGATTCAGAAAGCAGAGATGGCCGTAGAGATTTTCGTTGCGGTATTCCTCCGCCATCTCGACGTGGTAGCCATTCTGGCACAAGCCCGCGACCGGGCCGACCGGCGCCTGCGACGGCTTCACGAAGGCGTCGCTGGCGGTGCGGTGGAGAAGTGTGAGATTGTTGACGACGCGGAGATCCTCGGCCCGCTGCACGACCCCCAGAGCCTCGAGGGGCAGATCGACATTCCAGGCATTGGTCACCCAATGGACATGCGTGTCACCACTGATCCAGCCCTCGGCGGCGGCGTCGATGATCCGCGGCACGGTGAGCGTCACTGCGCGGCTCTCCCCCGGCTCGAGCGACCGCACGTCGGTGACGATCGAGTGTTCAAATCCGCGCTCCACCTCGATGCGACACTCTCCGGGCGGAAGTGCGATCTCGGTGCTGGCATCGCAATAGAAGAAGGGGAGCCGAGAAAACCGAGGCAACGGCAATCCAAGGATCGGCTTGGCCGTGAACGTCGGATCACCGGCGAACGGCCCGGCGTGACGGCAGGTGCCGTCGCCGCCGATGGCACGAACGCGAGCCGCGACCGGCTGACCAGTCTCGCCATCGACGACCCGGATGAGCACGTGCACCGGCTCGACGACGCGGAAGGGAAGCGGCAGGGTCGCGACGGCCACGGCTCCCTCCTCCTTCACTTCGAGCCGCGCCCCGACACGCGCATCGGCGTCGCCAGAGAGGACGACGAGAAACGGCTGCGTCCGGCCGGGGAGCACCGTCCAGGGCTCTGCCTGGATCACGTGCCCCGACACGCCGACGGCTAGCCGGGCAGGGGCCACGGCCGTATGGGTAAGTTCCACGATCAGGTGCCGATTCATCCCGCGGGCCCGGTCGAGCGGCGGCAGCGGCTCCTCGGCGGCCAGCCTCGCGCCATCCCACGTGACACGAAGCGCCCCATGCTGCGCCCGGAGCCCGACCATGAGCTCGCCGCGTCGCTTCTCGAGCTCGGCAAGCCCGCGGGCACCGGGAGACTTTGTGGCGAAACGGTGCTCATCGATCGACTGTGCCACAACCTGATCCGCAAGCGGGCTGCCGACCCGGCCGACAAACGTCGTGAAAAACTCCAGCGCGAACCAGGCCGCCTGCCGATCGGCCTCCGTCGGCTCCCGCTCGACCTCCCCGCGCAGCGCCATCCGGGCCCGGTGCAACTCCGGCGGATGGGCGGCGGCAGTCGAGCACCCGACGACACAGCCCAGGGCCAGGCCCGCGCCCAGAACCAGCCGACATGCTGCCAACAACATCGGCCGTGTCCTTCGTCGATCCCTGGCATACTTCTCCGTCATCGATCCCCGTCAGGCTACCCCGTCGGTGAGGGCCCCCGCCACCCCTTCCGTTACAATGGTGGCTCCGGTCCGACCCCGCCCACCGCAGGAGCAAGACCATGATCCATCAGGCCCCGATCGAACGGCTCGTCGACCTCCTCGATCCGGCCGCCGACATCATCCTCAACATGACCCGCGACGAAGCCCTCGCCCGCGTCGGCTCCGGTGATCCTTCGCAGGTCCGCGGGATCGACGGTCACTTCGCGCTGGTCCACCGCGACGGCAAACAGATCCGCATGGCGCGCTCACTCGGCCGCCCGCTCCGCTACTTCATCGCCAAGAAGGCCGCCGGGCCAGTGCTCGTCGTCGCCGACCGGATCGACGTGATTCACACCTGGCTCGAGGCCGAAGGGCTCGCCGACCAATTCCATCCCTCCTACACCCGGATGGTGCCGGCGCATCACCTCATGGAATTGGCCCTCGTCGGCTGCCCCGACCCGAATCCCGTCTGCCGCCGATTTTTCACCCCCGAGCGCAACCGCTGGGGCTCCGACCTCGACCAGATCGGCAAACGCTACATCGGGGCCCTCCAGGAGGCGCTCGCCGCCTGGCTCGACCGCGTCGACCTGAGCGAACCGCTCGGTGTCCTGTTCTCCGGCGGCATCGATTCAGGGAGCGTGCTCCTCGTCCTCCACCATCTGCTTCTGTCGCGCGGGGAGGCGCCGCAGCGGCTCAAGGCCTTCACCCTGTCGGTGGCCGATTCGGGGAGCGATCTCGCCCAGGCCCGCGACTTCCTGGCCCGAACCCGGCTCGACTATCTCCATGAGGTGGTGGAGATCGCGGCCGACGAGCTCGACCTCGAGGCGACGATCCGCGCGATCGAGGACTACAAACCGCTCGACGTCCAGGCCGCTGCCGCCGGGCTGGCGCTGTGCCGCGGGATCCGCCGCCGGTATCCCGACTGGATCTGGCTTGTCGACGGCGACGGCGGCGACGAGAACCTCAAGAGCTACCCGATCGAGGACGATCCGGAGCTCACGATCCGCAGCGTCCTCAACAACCCGCTCCTCTACCACGAGGGCTGGGGAGTGAATGCCATCAAGCACTCGCTGACCTACTCCGGCGGCCAGAGTCGCGGCCATGTTCGCAGCTACGCCCCCGCCGCCACGCTCGGCTTCCGCGGCTTCAGCCCCTACGCGCTCCCCAACGTGATCGAGGTTGCCGAGGGGGTCCCCTTCATCGAGCTCACCGACTGGGACCACGGCCGGCTCTACGCGCTCAAAGGCGACATCGTGGCCCGCGGCGTCCGCCAGGTGACGGGGATGGAGCTTCCGGTGTTCCCCAAGCGCCGCTTCCAGGCGGGGATCTGTGACAAGCCGAGAGAGCGATCGCTCTTCCCCTCCGATCCCAGGCACTACCGGCAGATCCACGAGAGGATCTGGGGCTGACGGCCCGGCGACCTCTGACGCTGCGACAACCAGCGGAGGCTGCGACAGTACGGGACCCGGCCGCTCCATCAGCCCCCATGGTGACGCCGGGTCGTCGACCCAGGATTGAATCCGGGCTGGAGTCGCCTCCTTCGAGCCGCCGGCGTTACGCTGCGGCCGTCGGCGACGCCCGGATGCTGCTTCCGCGTCCGCGCGCCGGGGTCTGCTCCGTCCCGACGACTGCTTCTTCCCGACCATGGCGATTCCTTCTCCCTCCCCGTAGCCTGTCCGTCTGTTGCTTCGAGAGCCTAGGCGGTGGAGCAGCGGAGACAAAAGCCCCGGCCTCCGACCACAGTCATTTGTCTACGGCGGTGTGGGCAAAACGGTGCCGGGCCGCCGGGTCGAGAAGGCCAACCGGATCGAAGGGGGCCAGGAGGTCGCGAAGCCGCTCCGCAGTCGCCTCGCCGCCGGCGAGCAGCTCCGCCCGCGCCGCGGAGAGGGCCGCCCGAAGCGGCCTGTTGCGGGCGGCGAGGAATCCCTGCGAGGTGGTCGTTTCTCCCCGTCCATACCCTCGTTCCGCCGCGACCGTGGCGAGGAAGAAGAGCGTGCTTGCCAGCCGGAAACGATCGAAGTCGGGGAGGACCGCATAGCAGGTGCTGACGAGGAGATCGATCCACGCGACCTCGTCGATCACCGCAGCGCCGTAGGCCTCCCAGCCGACCTCGTCAAACGACTCGGCGAGGAGCAGATCAGCGAGGCGCTCGACCCCCGAGAGGGCGTGCGCGATGCCGGTGCTGTGGAGCGGGTCGACGAACCCGGCCGTCGTGGGGAGCATTGCAAAGCCCTCCCCGGAGGCCCGCGACCAGAGCCGGCTGATCCTCGGGATCAGCCCCAACGGGCGCACCGGTCGGCTGGCCGAGAGGAGGTCGGCCAACGAGGGATACGTCGCCAGGAATTGCCGCCACACGCCTTCGAGCGCACCGGTCCCCCCTGCCGCCCACCCCTGACAGACGCCGGTTGGCTGCACGACGCCGACGCTCGCGAGATCGTCGCGGAACCGCAGGATCCACATCCATCCGCCATCGAGGCAGTGATGCTGGGCCGCGTCATCTGACCGGAAGGGGGACGTCGTGGAACGATTGCCGGCCATTTCCTGGAGCCGATCCCACGAGCCGACGCCTGCGAAATGGCCGAAGAGAGCGCCACAGCGCGTGTGGAGCGTGTCGTCGAGGCTTTTGATCCCGAGGGCCGCTGCCGAGGCTCCGCCCCCACCCGTGGCATCGACGAGGAACGGGGCGCTGGCCTGCTCCTCCGGTCCGACGCCATCCCCGACCGCCGCGGCGAAGCGCACCTTCCAGCAGTGCTCCTGGCGCTCGATCGCCACGACCGCGCACCCTTCCCGCACGATCGCGCCGGCGCGGGCGGAACGTTCGCACAGGAACGCATCGACATCGGCCCGCAGCCAGTGCGTGTCGCTCCCGGCATCGGTAGCGCTGGCGGCGACAAGGAGCGAGGCGGCGTGGTCGGGGGTGTCGCAAAACGGCTCCCCCGGCCGATGGTGGAAATAGGAAAACCCACGTTTTTTTCCACATCCCAGGTCGGGATAGCGCGCCTGCCACGATCCCCACCGGGCCAGGGGGGCGAGCTCCGGCAAGCAGTGCCGGGCTGCTAGCTCGGCGAGGATCAGGTCGGCCGCCGGCGTGCTCGACTCGCCGATCGCAAAGCGCGGATGGCTCCCTCGATCGACGACGAGGACTCGCATCCCCCGCGCCGCGAGGATCCACCCCAGCAGGCTGCCGGAAAAACTGCTTCCGAGGATGATCGTGTCATACGTCATCGGGGCAGCCACACGGCGAACTCAACGGAGGGAGGATTCCGCGATCCCGATTCATGATGCCGATCCGGTCACGCCTGGGGGCCCGACAGACGTCGCAGTGCCCGGTCATCCGATCCCAATCCCACCGATCGAGCGTCACCAGACAGGCCGCGGGAACGGTGGCGATCGCCCCGGCCAGCGCCGCCTCGGCAGCCGCCGCCGAAACCGGGACGAAGCGTCCGCCGGCGGCGAGCTCGTCAAGATGGCCATTGCCCGGGCGCGTGGGAATGAGACAGACATGGCGACACCCGGCCGCGGCCGCAAACCGCGCGGTGATGATCGCCCCGGCGACCGACTCACGCTCGTCGACCCCCGGCAGCCCGAGCAGGACGAAGGCCCGCGCGTCGATGCCGGCCGCCCGGAGCCTGACGGCGGCCGCGGAAAAGTCTGCGGTCGTCATCTGCTTGTTGAGCCAGGGAAGGAAACGAGGGTCGGTCGTTTCCAGGCCCAGCGCCACCTCCAGCCGCCCGGTCAGCCCCCCGGCGAAAGCCTCGAGTGACGCATCGACAAGCCTGGGATGGGTCTCGACGATCACCCGCTCGAAGCCCTTGAGGAGCGCGGC